>NZ_JADBTB010000206.1:0-26317 GCF_020246405.1 Microcystis sp. M083S1 | reverse complement strand
CGCCCCTACAATAATATTATTGCGCCAATGGTAGGGGCGCATCGCGTGCGCCCAAAATGTAATATAGATATTTCGACCAAATTGATTTGAGTTTTTACTGAGCGGTATTAAGTAAAAAATTGCCGTTTTCTTGGCACTGATAACTGATTACTGATTACTGATAACTGTCTTAGCCGATTTCCGCGTTACCTGTACCTTGAAACATCAGCCAAGAGAGGAAAAAATTAGCCACAAAAATCGCTAATAAAGAAGTTACCACAGCCGTGGTAGTAGATTGACCAACTCCTTTAGCACCGCCGGTGGTGGTTAAACCCCAACTGCAGCCGATAATGGCAATTAAAACCCCAAAAATTAGCGACTTTAACATAGAACTAATTAAATCCCATGTTTCCATAAAATTTTGGGCTGATTGTAAGAATAGGGAATAGGAAATACCGTAAAGACTATCAGAAATCAACAAACCACCGAGTAATCCCGTGACTAAAGAGATAATAGTGAGCAGGGGTAACATTAAACTACAGGCAATCACCCGGGGAATGACCAAATAATCGATCGGATCGGTTTTTAAAATATATAAAGCGTCAATTTGTTCTGTTACTCGCATTGTACCAATTTCGGCTGCAAAAGCCGAGCCAACTCTTCCCGCCACCACCACTGCGGTTAAAACCGGGGCTAATTCCCTGGTTAAAGCCAAGGAAAGGACTCCCCCAACAAAACTACCCGCCCCAAAAAAAATAAATTCTCTGGCTACCTGAATAGTGAAAACCATACCCACAAAAGCAGCAGTAATTAGGGCAATTGTCAAGGATTCTGGTCCCACAATACTCATTTGTTCAAGAGTATTACGCCGGTGGATTTTGCCATTAAGAATATGTAAAAAAGTTTGTCCCGCTAACAAACCGGCAGCCCCCAAACGCTGAAACCATAAACTTAAACCACCGGCAACATCACTTTTTCTTGGCATTTGTCGAGGGACTATCGCTAAAATCTAACTTATTATAGGCGAGAATTCCCTCTGATACTAAATCTGGTTATTAAAAACTGATTATTTATTCTCCGTTTTGCATGAGTGCCTCTTGCCTTTTGCCTGTCCTGATATGTAGCCTATACTCAAAGGATTTAGTATGATTATCCCTCGATTGTGGCGACTTGCTTTGATGCCACTCGATCGAGGGATAACAAACCATGGTTTTGTGCTGCCAGCAGGGGATAATAGAATTATCTAGTAGCCGTCAGCTATCAACCCTGATTCTTTATCCATGCCAGATTTAGCCAAAATTATCCTGAAAAACCATAAAATTGATGCTGTTAAACGATTCCATCCTTGGATATTTTCCGGGGCGATTAAAGAGATGGCGGGAGAAGTCAAAGAGGGTGCTATCGTTGAGGTTTATAGCGATCGAGGCGAATATCTAGCCACTGGACTGTATAATCCTAGCAATATTGCCGTTAAAATTCTTTCTTTCCAAAAAGTCAGCGATATTGCTCAATTATTTCTCGAAAAATTCCAGAATGCCTATCAGCTGCGGCAACAAATCGGTTTAGTGGATAACCCGAAAACTAACTGTTATCGCTTAATTAACGCTGAAGGAGACGGTTTACCTAGTTTAATCGTCGATTGGTACAATGGCACGGCGGTTATTCAAGCTTATTCCTTAGCTTTATACCAACGTCTCGATCTGATTGTCGATTGTCTGAAAACTATCTACGCTGACAATTTACGGGCAGTTTACGATAAAAGTGCCGCAGTTTTAGCGAAAAGCGCCCATACTTCCGAGAATAAATACTTATTTGGTCAAAAAACCAGCGATGAGGTGTTAGAGTCCGGCCATCGCTTTATTATTGATTGGGAAAAGGGACAAAAAACGGGATTTTTCCTCGATCAAAGAGAAAATAGAGCTTTATTAGCCCAATATTGTCAGAATAAACGGGTTTTAAACACTTTTTCTTATTCTGGCGGCTTTTCCGTCTATGCTATGCAAGCGGGGGCTGCCCTAGTCCATTCCGTTGATAGTTCCCACGGTGCGATCGATCTTACCGAAAAAAATATCGCCCTGAATAATCTCAGCGAAGTTCCCCATCAATCCTACAGCGCCGATGTTTTTAACTTTCTGCGCGACTGTCAGGAGGATTACGATCTGATTGTCCTCGATCCCCCCGCTTTTGCCAAAAGTATCCAATCCCGTCATCAGGCGGTTATGGCTTATAAAAGATTAAATCAGCAAGCTTTCCAGAAAATTCGCCCCCAAGGTATTATTTTCACCTTTTCCTGTTCCCAAGTGGTTAATGAAGAACATTTTCAGGGGGCTGTCATGGCTGCCGCTATTGAATCGGCTCGCCCAGTGCGAATTTTAGCACGTTTAAGCCAACCGGCGGACCATCCCACCAGCATCTATCATTCGGAAGGTTCCTACCTGAAAGGATTGGTTTTAGCGGTGGATTGATGGAAAATTAAACGATTACCATCCGGATCATAGATGTAGATTTCCCTGCCGTGGGAAGCCTGGCTAATTTCTCCCCTAGCACCATAGCCGATTTCGCTCCAATGCTCGATCGCTTTTTCGAGACTCTCCACCTCGAAACAAATGCTCATGCCACTGCCCCTAGAATCGCCAAATTCCTCTCTGTGGGACTCTTTAGGGCAAAAAAGACCTAATTTAAGGTTAATCAGCCTAAATTCCGCATAAACGGCGGCAAGGTAGGGGCTTGGTTCCTGCTGCAACAGTTGACGATAAAACTGCACCGAGCGATCAAAATTACTCGTTCCTAGAGCAATAAAAGCCTCTGTGTAATTGAATGGACTATCGGGGGGGTTATTCATCGGGGTTGGCAAGCTTTTTCAGTGATCGGTAAACAGTAAACAGTAAACTGATAACAAGAGCCGAATCTAAAACCTAATTGGTTGAACGAAAAGCTTTGATGTGCTTAGTTTATAACCTTCTTTTTAGGTAGGAGAATTGCCAGATTCTCTCTTTTGCCCGTTGCATTCAGAAGCTGATAACTGACAAAAAAGGCTGAAAATGCTTCAGCCTCGTCTAAAAAATCAGATTTTACCCGCAAAATTAAGGAATAGGATTAGCTGGCTCCTTGCTTTCTAGGGTTTCGGGAACAGCTTCCGTCTTACCAAAAGCGACTCTGAGGAAGGGAGGAGCGAGGAAAGTGGTCAGGATTACCATAATAATAATCGACACCTCTAAAGGCTTATCCAAAATTCCGCTGGCCGAACCAATCCCAGCAAAAACTAGACCCACCTCACCCCGGGGAATCATACCCACACCGATGGCGAGGCGATTGATTCCGGATATGCCAAAAACTGCCCAGCCCGTCACCAGTTTACCGATAATCGCCACAACCATCAAAAAGACAGCGATCAAAAGTCCAGCCCGATTCTCCGGTACCGTTGGGTTTAAAACACCGAGATCGGCACGCGCTCCCACCGTCACAAAGAAAATCGGTACAAGCAAATCGGCGATCGGTTTAATTAACTCATCCAACTCGTTGCGGGTATCAGTTTCATCAAGCACCAAACCGGCGGCAAAGGCCCCTAAAATCGCTTCAAGATGAATAGCATTGCCTAAAAATGCCATAAAGAAAGCGAAGACAAATGCGGGAATAACAATATTTCCCCGAGTTTTCAGCCGCTCCACGATCGCCACAAAACTTTTGTTAAAAATACCTCCCAACAAAATTGATCCGATCAAAAAGGCCGTGGCACTGACGATTAGGTAAATAACATTAACCACATCGATCTCACCGGTTTTGGCCAAACTAGCGACCACAGCCAGAACAATAATACCAAGGACATCATCGATTACCGCCGCACCGACAATAATTTGCCCTTCTTTGGATTTGAGTTGACCTAACTCGGACAACACCTTCGAGGTAATACCGATACTGGTTGCTGTCAAGGCAGCCCCTGCAAAAATCGCCGGGATGGCCGCCACATGAAAGACGAGCATTAACCCGGCCGTACCTGCCGCAAAAGGTGCCGCAACCCCCACACAGGCCACAACCGTGGCTTGAATTCCCACTTCCTTGAGTTGTCGCAGGTCGGATTCTAGGCCAATTTCAAACAGCAGAATAATCACACCGATTTCAGCTAGAACCGAAATCACTTCACTTTGGGACTCAAAGATCCGGTCCACGGCAGCCGGGGCCAATTGATTCAATCCTTGCAGTACCGTCATAATCAGCGAATCGGAGGCCGATAGTCCCCCTTCGGGAAAGATGAGCAGATGCAAGGCCGAAACGCCGACAATCACACCGGCGACCAGTTCTCCCAGTACGGGCGGAAAATCCAATCGTCGGGCGGCCTCTGCGCCGAGCTTGCTGGCCAGATAAATCACCACCAGTGTCAGCAATACGCCAGAGAGAATAATCGGTGAATCCTCGGCCACAACGGTGGCAAGCAAGGGGAGCGGAGTCATGGGGGCTGCTATCTCCCCAATCAAAGGAGGCAGAATAGGGGACAAAATCATCAGTTTAAAGGGATGAGGGTTAAAGATTTTAGGTAGGGTCTGCTGAAAAAGTTTTTCGTGGGGGCAGGGTGTGGGGTGTGGGGTGTAGGGTGTAGGGTTTTACCGATTTTGAGGTAGTCAGTTACCTAATTTTCAGGGAAAAAGTCCAGGAATTTTACCCCCAATCACTCCAATGGTCAGCACTTTTTGAGGGAAAAAAGCCTAAAAGCCTTATCCAACAAGGTTTTTAGATTTATTCAGCAAGCCCTAGGTGGTTATAAAACTGGGGGATAGGAAAAAGGGCCACCGCTCAAGGACAGTCAAGCTGGGGATGCGGTAGCCCGGATCAAGACAAGCTTAGTTGTCTAGATTTCACAGCCCTCTGGTCCACAGAAACTCTGTCCGTACAGAACCTCCGCATCACAGAGATAGATCATGCCCGCAAAATTGAGGAAAAACTGATCGGCAACCTGCTTGGCAATATTTTGGGCCATAATTCGATCGGGGGTAAGTATCTCGAACTTAACATTCGTATCGGTTTCGGAAACGTGGGGTTGTCCCGACGAGCGCACGTTGCGACTGCCTTTACCGCCAGTATCCATCACCGTGTAACCGGTCGCCCCGCATTCTTCGATGATCTTGGCGACTTTTTTCAGCAAAATCTTTTCTGTGACGATGACGAGCTTTTTGGCTGGTTTAGCCATGTTGATTATCTCCTTAAATGTGTACACTTATTTGCTTGGTAGGCCCCGTCAAGGGAACGCCGACAGACCACAATCCTAGCCGCCGCTGAGGGCCTGGGCGAGACCAAGGAAGAACGGGATACATAAGCCGATCGCTACGGGCGTACCGATGGCCGTGGACGCGCCTATATAGGCGGAGGGATTAGCCGACGGGATACCGGCCCGCAACGTGGGCGGCCCGGAGATGTCGGAACTAGAGGAAGCGATGACGGCCAGAACCACGACACCGCCCCAGCTGAACCCGGTGGCGTAGTGGGCAATCATGCCGAGACCGAAGGCGATTAGCCCATGTACAAACGGTGCTAGGACGCTATAGACAACATACCACTGGGCTACCTTACGCAGTTCACCCACCCTTGACCAAGCCTCCATCCCCATGACCAGCATCAAGATCGAAAGCAAGCCGCGAAAGAGGGGATCGTAGAAGCTTTTATAGACAGTTTCCGGCTGGGTGAAGATGCCCAAAGCCAGACCTAATAACATGGCCGATAGGGCCGGTCCGCGAAGGCTTTCTTCAATGATCGGCCAGATCTTGACCCGATTATCCGCCGGCTGCTGCAGGCTGAGATATTCCTGCCGACTGCTGGGATAATCCTGCTGATCGGAATAATCCCCGGCCGCCACCGGCTGCTTGCTAAAAGACTCGTGGTCGTGGGCTGCTTCTTTCTGCTTCTTCTTGTTAAGATAAATGTTAGCCACCACGATCGCCGTTACCAGCGCCGGGATATCCATAAAAGGATAGAGTGCGCCGGCCCAAGCCTCGTAGGGGATCTTTTGTTCTTCGAGTACCGTCAGACCGGCGGCCATTGTCGAGCCACTCACGGCTCCAAATAATCCCCCAGTTGCGATCGCATCGACCACTTTCACCTTGGGCAGATTGGCTAAGGTATAGCGGGCGACGAAGACCACAATAATCCCTACTATGACGGCAAAGATCATTGGTAATACCATTTCCGTCAGGTTGGAATTGCGGATGGCAATCCCGCCGGTCAGACCGATTTTGGTCAGCAGCATGAAGACGATGATCGTACAAATCGACTCTGGGATGACCAATTCACTACCGAGAGCGGCAATGATCATGCCACCAATCAAAAAGGCCAGCGTTGGCGACTGCAACTGCTGGATAAAGTCCATGACAAACAATGAGAAAAAATCCACGAATACCTCCTTAAGCCTCCCCTGATGAGGAGTATTGAATATAAACGGACTTTCAAGAGTTAAAGAAAATAAGGGTCAGGTGCTTCACCCCTTAAGCAAACCTGTTGCGGGCAGAACTTTGGACAGTGTCAAGTCCGCGGGTAAGCCTAATTCGGGATTTTTGGCGGTTGAACTGGCCCCGATCGCCGTCCCAGAAGCTACCCCGAAGGCGAGAGCTAGAGGGTGATAAACGATGGCAGCTGTTAGACCACCGAAGATATCACCCCGCAAATTGTCAAAATGAGTACGATTGGTTATTTCCATGAGAATCCAACTGAGCAAAGGATTTTTTGCCACAACAAAGCCGGCGGTTGACAGACCAGCCTTGATAGACAAAACTTTATGGTTTTTAAAGATCGATTGTTATAAATCTATACTAGAACGGATATCTTGACAAGCAAATTTTTGTAAATTGAGTTTAAATCGATATATCTTTACAAAAGTATTGATTTAAACCTATGATATAAGCGGGGTGGGGAGGTTTTTACTCGTTCCCCTCCATTCCTGCTTCTGTTTAGCAAAGCTCCTCAAGGCAGTAACAGAAGTGTAGCTCTCTAGAGGCCTCTCTTGATTCACGCCACTTTACATCAACTGATTGTCTTTGAAGCGACCGCTCGTCATGGCAGTTTCACCAGGGCTGCTGAAGAACTATCGATCACCCAACCCACCGTTTCCACCCAGATGAAACAACTGACTAAATCAGTGGGTCTGCCCTTATTTGAACAGATAGGCAAACGTTTGTATTTAACCGAGGCCGGACGCAGTTTATTAGTAACCTGTCAGGCAGTCCTCAAGGATCTTGATAACTTTGAGATGGCGATCGCTGATATCAAGGGCATTAAACAGGGTAAACTGCGTTTAGCGGCGGTATCCACAGCCCAATATTTAATCCCTCAGATCCTAGGTCCTTTTTGTCAACAGTACCAAGGGGTAGATGTGTCCCTAGAATTGACCAATCACCAAGACCTAGAAGCAAGGATTATCAATAATGTTGATGACCTATATATTTTAAGCGAACCCCCCCAAGATCTAAACCTGGAGATTCAACCGTTTCTGGAAAATCCCCTTGTGGTCATTGCACGCAAAGATCACCCCCTAGCGGGACAGAAAAAAATTCCGATTAAACGGCTGCAAGGGGAACCTTTTATTATGCGGGAAATGGGATCGGGAATTAGACGGGCAGTACAGCAAATTTTTCTCGATCATGGTATCACTTTATCTCTGCGTTTGGAAATCGGCAATAATGAAGCCATTAAACAAGCAGTCGCCGGTGGTTTAGGAATTTCGGTTCTGTCTCAGCACGTCTTAAATTTAGATCCTCCCAATGGGGAATTTACCATCCTTGACGTGGAAGATTTTCCCATCCAACGCCATTGGTATGTGGTTTATCCCAAGGATAAAAAACTATCCGTGATCGCCAAGACTTTTCTTGATTATCTCCTCTCAGGGGAATTAGGGGCATAAGTACCCACAGACCCCCGATCAAGTCGAATTCGGTAAGCGCAATCACTCGATCCATATCGCATCCGAAAAGGTGGAGATCAAGAACTCGATCGCGCGGGGAAACCGATCGGCGAGATCCTCAAGGCGATCGATTCTCCCAAAACCCGCCAGGATTTAATCCTCATAAATGCGGCACTCTAAGGCATCAGGATTGGCTTCGCAGTAGGACTGAAGTGAGTTAGTCCCCTGTTTTTTGACCCGTTGATGGGAGGCTTCCGCTTGGAGTTCCTCCACCACATCCCAGGCCGCAGCGCAATCGGGAGAGGTTTCACCCTTGGCCGCACAAATTGCCCGTGCGTCTTCCCGGGCTGCTTCAATTTCATCTTCAATGAACAACCGCTTGGGCTTTTCAACAAAATCGCTCTTGAAGAGAATATCACTGACAGAAATAATACCCAGCAAAGTTTTGCCCTGAATCACTGGTGCGCGGCGAATGCGGGTTTGAGCAAATAACCGGGCTACATATTCCACCCCCAGTTCGGGATTGACCACCACACAGGGCTTGGCCATAATTTCATAGACCCGCATAGTTTTAGGATCGTGGCCAAAGGCCGCCACTTTGTAAACGATGTCGGTTTCGGTGACAATTCCATAGGGGTCCTGTTCATGGCGCGGTTCGACAATCAACCCCCGCAGTTGTTTTTCTTTCATCAATTTCACGGCATCGGCAACCGTTGCCGAACCACGAATGGTGACAACGTTTTGGGTCATAATTTCTTGAGCTTGCAGCATAGGAGTTGGATGGTGTTGTTAAATTAAAGAACTGGTATAAATGCAAAAGTTGACTAGGGTTGTCCCGATAGCAATTTCCTAGACTCTTGTGGGCTGAGGGCCACTTTGAACACAGATGACAAAGACCAATGGGCGATCGCTGGTTGGGTTTGGGACGGGGTGGCGGCGGCTGTGTTCCCCTGAGTGCCTGGAGCATAGGCCTCCAGCACAGCGCCATTTTGCCAACACATGGCGATGAAATAATCACACACTGGGCATTCCGTCTGAGCAACTTGCCGGGCCGGACACTTATATCCTGCGGGCAGGCGATCGCTCAAGAGCCGTTGAGCTACGCTGCCACAGTTGGGACACCGAATTTCTATAAGCTTGTTCATCGCCATACCTCAAAATTAAATAGTGGTGTGAGAAGGAAAGGGTCAACGTCGGACGTTTGCCCAGAGTGTTTGTTCACGGTGGAAGACTATAATTGTCGTTCTACGGCTGCCGTAAATTCTTCATAGGGTTTAACCCCAACTAATGTTTCTATCAATTTCCCCTGTTTAAACACCATGACCGCCGGAATACTTCTAATTCCAAAGCGTTTGGCCACGGGTTTGTTACTGTCTAGGTCAAGTTTGAAGACTTTGGCGCGATCGCGATAGTCATCAGCCAATCGATCGATCAACGGTGCCACCAGTTTGCAAGGTCCACACCAGGTTGCCGTGCAATCTACCACCAACAGTGATTCACTCTTTAAGAGGGAATCAAATTCAGTTTCATCTTGAATAAATGTAGCCGTACCCATGTTTATATCTCCAGATTGATGCTGTGTAACTTAGTACAAATTCTCTGATCGCTGCGTTTTACAATATAAATTCAGCTTTGAACCGCTCCTCATCTAAAAATGCTTGGCCTTTGACCCTTTAACTTTGTCCGCCTCCCGGGGGTATCGTCTATAGTTTGGTTGTCCCAGACATCGATGGTGACATCTAGTCCCTGCTCATGCGCGGGTTTTAATTTGTAAGTCGTCATCGGCTGCCCCCAATCAAAACAAATTTGCGACGTTAAGTTGCGATAATATGGTTTTGCAAGTTGTTGCATTTAGATACCCTATGACAGCGACCCCTTCCAACGATTTATCTGCCTGGGAGCGGCTAGAACAAGGCAGACAAGCAAAAGCAAGCAACGGTGGTTATGCGGGCTACGGCTCCCCTGCCTTTGGACAACGATCGATCGATGGGGAATTAGTGGATGATCCGGAAGAGTGCCGGGTCATTGAACTGATTCGCCGTCATCACAAATCAGGGAAATCCTTGCAGAAGATCGCCGATTGGCTTAATGAACAGGGCTACACCACCAAACGCGGTCTACCATGGCAGCGTATTTCCGTAAAGCGGGTGCTGGATCGACTTTATGGAAAGGTGTCCAGAATTTCCGGAGTAACCCTTCAGGCCGACCAGAACCCGGAAGTACTCACCCCAGCGTCTGGTGATGCCGCCCCTGAAACCATTAGAGGCTGAATAACCCCTAAATAAAAAGTTTCAGGCTTTAACCTGTTACATCCCTCTATGATACACCGAAGTGGGTCTAAAATCTTTACGAGTTTAATAAAAATTGTAACAAAACGTTACATCTTTTAGGAAAAAGTTAAATGACGCTACACTTTGAGATAGTTTTAGAACGGGTTTTAGCAACTCTGAGAGTCTGGGTTCTTTGCCCAGTGGCTGTTCTGTCTATCTTGGCCTTTGCGATTGCAGGATGGTGCTGATGTCCTTTGATACACCTCTGAGTTGGGCCCCCGATCTGGAAAAGGCGATCAATCGCCACCCCTTGACGGTGCCGCCAACCACTTCCCTGGCAGATGCGATCGCCATGATCGGTCAGGCCCATAGTCGTCTGTGTTTGCTCACCGATGACCTATCTCCTCTAGCTCCTCCGGCCGGAGAAGCGCGTGTTAGCTGTCTGCTGGTGGTGCAGGGGCAAGAGTTATTAGGAATTTTGACAGAACGGGATGTGGTGCGACTCACCGCCCAAGGAATTAACCTGTCCGAGACAACCGTTGCCGATGTGATGGTACATCCCCTGATCACGTTGCCCCAGCAATCTGCTCAAGACATTTTTGCTGCCCTGTTTTTGTTTCGGCGCTACCGCATTCGCCATTTGCCGATTGTCGATGACCAAGGACACTTAATCGGGGTGATTTCCCATGAAAGTATTCGCCAGATATTGCGTCCGGCCAATCTGTTGCGGTTTCGTCGCGTATCCGATGTGATGACCAGTCAAGTGGTACAGGCCCCACTCACCGCCACAGTCTTGCAATTGGCCCAGTTAATGGCGGAACATCGTGTCAGTTGTGTGGTGATCACCCAGAGAAATTCCGAAGACAATGACTACCCCGTTGGTATTGTGACAGAGCGAGATCTTGTCCAGTTTCAAGCAGTTCAAATTGATCTGCACAAAACTAGGGCCCAGACGGTGATGAGTACGCCCTTATTTCTCCTCAGTCCCGAGGATTCCCTGTGGACGGCCCATCAGGAAATGCAAAAACGGCGGGTGGGGCGTTTGGTGGTTTCTTGGAACTGGGGTCGGGGGTTGGGTATTGTCACACAAACCAGTCTGTTAAGGGTTTTTGACCCGATGGAAATGTATGGGGTGATTGAAAATTTACAACAAACCATTCAACAGCTAGAGTCCGAGCGATCGCCCTCCCTTCCTTCCCCACCAGCGGACTTATTGCCCCAACGGACCCGCACCCCATCAGAAAAAGACATCGCAGGCGATCGCGAATTATTACTAGCCTTGCTGGACAATGCTTACAAAGACGTAAAGTATATGTTGGCTAACTTAGATATTGTCGTCGAGCAGCGGCGATCTTTGCTTCAATCTGTTCTCGATAAGCTTGAGTACCTCGGTCGTGAAATTAGCTCTTAGTAAGCTGTTCGGATCTCTTAGGTTTGGTGGGTAAAATGTATTCTAAGATACATTCCTCCTAGCGAGGGAGTGGAAGGAACCACAAAGACACAAAGAACACAAAGATTGATCGATCATAGAGTAAGTTAAACTTATCACACAGAACCTAGAAGCTCCTTGGATTGAGTGATAAAACCGAAAGTAACGCCCAATTTTAGGAGAAAGTTTCCCATGAAAAATTCCAAATTAGTAGATTTACAAAAATGAGATGCACCCAATCAAAGGCACATCTATCTTATACTTTAATAAGTACCTAAGTAGGTAGGTGTTAAAAGTTTTCATATCCTCCCGCCTATCGGCGCCCCCCTTATCAAGGGGGGATTAAGGGGGGATCTGCGCCCCCCTTATCAAGGGGGGATCAAGGGGGGATCTGCGCCCCCCTTATCAAGGGGGGATCTGCGCCCCCCTTATCAAGGGGGGATTAAGGGGGGATCAAAGGCACAATCTATCTTCAATTTAATAATTATAACCACCCACTTAATAGGATAGTTACAGAACCTAAAAATTGGCTAATTCAGGATTTATTATTATGCTAGACCAAATGATGAAGATGTTAGAAGGGCAACAAATAGGCCCCTATCGTCTTAATAAGTTTCTCGGTGCGGGTGGTTTTGGGGGTGTATTTCATGCTAGTGAAATGGTCAGAAATACATCGGTCCAAGAAGTTGCCATTAAAGTTATCCCCGAAAGTAGCGATGATAAATTAATTGAGTTAAAAAATGCCAGAAAGTTAGAACATTCTAATTTAATTAAGGCTTATTCAGCGGGGGAATGTACTTTTTTCAATACGGAGATGCTTTATTTAGTGATGGAATTGGCACAGGGTAGCCTAGAAAATCACATCGCCAAAGGCGGTTTGTCAGCGGATGAGATTAAAAATATTACTGCTCAAGTCGCCCAGGGTTTAAATTATCTTCATCGACAAAATAAAGTCCATCGAGATTTAAAACCGGGTAATATTCTCAAGGTTAATCAACAATACAAGTTAGCAGATTTTGGCTTAATTAGAACTTTAAATAATAAAAGTCACACTCAAACAGTCAACCCTAAAGGTACGATTATTTATATGCCTCCCGAAGCCTTTAGGGGGGATATTTCCTCAGCTTGGGATCTGTGGTCATTAGGTATTATGTTAATCCAAATGACGACTAATCAACTTCCCTATAAGTTTAATAATGATATTAACCAGTTAATGGCGAAGGTGATGAATTGTGAGCTACAAATCCCCAGTTTACCGAAAGAGTTTAAACAGATTATTGAAGGGTGTTTGCAAAAAGATAGAAAACAAAGATGGACAGCACAACAGGTTTTAAATGCCTTACAACCTCTGGGATGGACTTCTCCCCCGTCACCTCCACCAGCACCGGCAGCAGTCAAAAAGCCTGTTTCACCAATACCCCTAATTGCTTCACCTACTCCATTTACCGAAAAAATATCCAACGGAGTCACACTGGAGATGGTGAGCTTACCAGCAGGTCAATTTCTCATGGGATCTGCTGACAGTGATTATGAAAAGCCTCCACACCAAGTTAAAGTCAACAGTTTTGCGATTGGCAAATATCCAGTGACTCAGGCACAATATGAAGCGGTAATGGGAACCAATCCCTCTGAGTTTCAAAACAATCCCCAAAATCCGGTAGAAAGGGTTAGTTGGAACAATGCTCAAGCCTTTTGTCAAAAATTGAGTCAAATAACAGGGAAAACCTATCGCCTACCGACGGAAGCGGAATGGGAATATGCCTGTCGTGCGGGGACTACTACTCGCTATTATTTTGGTGATGATGCTAGTCAGTTAGGAGATTACGCTTGGTATAGCGCAAATTCTCAGAGTAAAACTCATCCTGTGGGCCAGAAAAGGCCCAATGGTTGGGGACTGTATGACATGAGTGGCAATGTTTGGGAGTGGTGCGAGGACAATTGGCACGATAACTATATCGGAGCGCCAAGGGATGGCAGTGCTTGGATAAAAAATGGTAATGATAATCGTTCTCCATTGCGGGGCGGTTCCTGGGGCAGCAATCCTTATAACTGCCGTTCCGCGATTCGCAACAACCTCGCCCGCCGCGGCAACGGCGACGACTACGACGGTTTTCGGGTGGTGTGCGGTGCTGGGAGGACTCTGTAACCCTTTTTCCCTTTTTTTCCCTTTTTACCCTTTTTCTCTTTTTCTCTTTTTCCCGCCGCTAGGCGGGTCGATTTTTTTTTGAGATTTTCTAGGGTGCGTCCTGGGGAGCTTTTCGCTTTTGCCAAACTAATTTTGTCTTAACGAAACAGCATCAGCACAATTTCTAGAAATAGCTCGTTTTCTGAAAAGCCATTGGTCTTACTATGTCCTCTGAAATCCCCATCAGGCTGGCTTTTGTGGTAAGATGTGTTACTTAACGTACTTTTTCAATTTATTAAGGTAATACCTAACGGATAAGTTTTGTCTATTATATAGATACAGGAGAGCCGAGTAACCATAGCAGGGGGAATCGAAAGCAAAATCTATCTGCAATTTAATTAGAAGCACTTAAGTAGCTGGTTATAATTAAACTAAAAATGGATTTTAGGTTCGATCCCTCCTTGATAAGGTAGGGTTGATTCATGAATCAACCCTACCCTTAATAAGGGGGGCATCTGATAATTTTTAACGCCTACCTACTTACTTATAATTATCTGAGAAAAAAGTTTAGTAATTTCACTGCAATTATAACAGGATTGTCGATGACTAATTTAAAAAAATGGCAAATTATTAAATCTGAGCTAGTTTTTCATAATCGTTGGTGTCAAGTCCGTCAAGACGTGGTGAAGTTGTCCTCTGGACAAGTTATCGACGATTATTTTGTTAATATTCGTCCTGAAATTGTGTTAGTTGTTCCAGTTACCGGGGATAATCAATTGGTTTTTGTCCGTCAATATCGTCACGGAGTTAAGGAAATTTTATTGGAATTTCCCGCCGGAGCAGTAGATGCGGGTGAAGATAATATTACTGCGGCAGCGCGTCGGGAATTCGAGGAGGAAACTGGTTATCAAAGTGATTCTCTAATACCTCTAGGTGTTTTGTATGATAATCCCGTTAAAGATACTAACAGAATTCATATTTTTTTGGCTCTTAATGCTATCCCCACTGGTCAACAAAAGTTAGATGTTACCGAGGAAATTGAAGTTATTCTTCGACCTTTACAGGAAATTAATCCCCAAGAAATTACCGTCTCTGGTAGTTTAGCTGCTTTCTATCTAGCGAGGGATTTTTTAAAGCAAAATTAAGGAGTTATAGCGGTTATATTAATAGGGAGCCAGTTGTCAAGAGATTATTTTTATTTATTCTCCCCAATTCATAATTCATAAGTAAGTAGTTATAATTAAATTGAAGATAGATTTTGCCTCTGATCCCCCCTTAATCCCCCCTTGATAAGGGGGGTGTCTAACAACTTTTAACAGCTACCTACTTAATTCATAATTCATAATTCCCACTGTCTATGAGTAATTTTTTTATGATTGCTGGCTTTATTCTATCAGCTTATGCAATCGTTGCTAACGATTCCCTACAGACTTTAGGTACTTTTTTAAGTGCCAATGAAGAACGTCCCTGGTGGATTTTATGGCTGTATTCCAGTATAATCTTAGCCTCGATTTTTATCGCTGGTTGGTATATTAATCAGGGAGATGTGGCTTATAATCGACTAGAAATGATTCCCTTCCCAGAAAATTTTACTTGGATTTATATCGTTCCTCCCTTAGCAATTTTAATTCTCACCACTTGGGGAATACCTGTGAGTACAACCTTTTTAGTTTTAACAGTTTTTGCTCCCCAATCTCTAGATGAAATGTTAGTTAAATCTGCTTGGGGTTATGCTATTGCTGTTATAGTGGGGTTAGTAATCTATCGAATTATTTATCGATTAGAAAACTTTTTCCTAGAAACAGTTAATAAAGAACCTCAAAAAGTCTGGGTAGTTTTACAGTGGTTATCTACTGGGTTTCTCTGGAGTCAATGGTTAATGCAAGATTTTGCTAATATTTTCGCCTATCTTCCCAGAAAGTTAGCAGCAATATGGTTAGTTTTATCTCTAACAGTTATGCTACTCCTGCAAACTATCATTTTTATTAATCACGGGGGTCAAATTGAGAAAATTGTCACTAGCAAAACTAACGCCCATGATCCGCGTTCTGCAACAATTATTAACTTAATTTATGGCTTAATTTTACTGTTTTTTGTTGGCTATAATCATATTCCCATGAGTACCACTTGGGTATTTTTAGGTTTATTAGGAGGTCGAGAAATTTCTCTGACTTTAACCAGAGAAACCCCTAATTTAGCCGCCACGGGTAAATTGGTTTTAGGGGATGCCTTGAAAGCTTTTATCGGTATGATTGTTAGTGTTGCTATCGCTCTTGCTTTACCTCTACTCGCTCAAAAACTTAACTATCTATAGGGAATTATGAATTATGAATTATAAATTATGAATTATGAATTATAAATTATGAATTATGAATTATAAATTATGAATTATGAATTGGGGAGCTTTTTTTCAGTTATCAGTAAACAGTTAACTGAAACCTGACATCTGATAACTGATATTAGTGGTTGTACCGCATAAGATTAAGAAAAGGTCTATTTTCAAAACTTAAGAATAACAAGATTGGGGAGATAGGCGATCGATTGACGCTCCGGAGTGATAAAGTTTTCTATTACTGATAATCTCGAAATTATCATTCAACCAGATTAAAGATGCTTCTCTGACTAGACCTTCTTCAAGAGTGACTAGGGAAAAATTGCGAGATTTACCCCTATCAGAGTGGAGAATGCGAGGGACACTCGCAGCATTTAGATAAACAGTTCCCATCTCGGAAGTGACCACGGGATTGCGTAAACGGGAAGTAGTATGACGGAGACGGTGGTGCATATGACCGAAACTGACGAGAGGAACCTGTTTTCCTAATAGCTGTGCTTGTTCGATGGCCGCTGCTAAATCCGGATCCCCGTGGTCCCCTCCCAAGGGTTGCCAATCGCGACCACAGATAGCTTCCGCTTCCTTTCCCAGTCCGGCTGGACCATTGTGACCTAAAAAAATCAGGTTATTATAGGCAGTATCTTGAATATTAGCGATAATTTTGGCAGTAGATTCGGCAAAACTGCTGATATTATAGCGTTCTTGAAAAAATTCTCCATTTTTCCACTCGGATCCCCCCCAAGTAAAGGGACGACCCCCAACAATCGAAAGCTCTAAACTGGGTAGGTCTAGTTTTGAGTAACCCACATGAGCAACCCCTAATAATTCTAACTGGGCGGTGACACGATCTTCTTTATCGCGATCGTAGGGACATTGTTTTCGTCCCCAGGGGGTGGCGCTATACCAAGCGTCATGATTACCGAGAATAACGGCTTTTGGTAAGGACAAACTGGCAATCCGACCGACAATTTCTAGGGATTCATTGCCAAAATCGCCGACAAATAGGGCTAAATCCACTTGTAAAGCTTCTAAAGCTAAATTATCTTCTATTTCCCATTGGTCGTGAACGTCACCGATGACGGCGATTTTATAGGTGCGAGGGAAAGAACTTACCATTACCAGTTATTAACTATCATGTACCATTAAAGATCATAACTAGGATTGGCCGAATAAATCTAAAAACCTTGTCGGATAATATCTTGAGGCTTTTTTGAAATCAAAAAAGTGCCGGTCATTGGCGTAATCGGCTCAATTTGGTCGAAATATCTAGAGGAAATTTTGGGCGCAATAATATTATTGTAGGGGCGAATTGCATTCGCCCTCTTGGAATAACTTCTGCTGCTGACCTATAGGTGAGGTAAAGTCACAAATTAGGAGATGCAGCCGATAATTTTCTGGAGATGTAAAGATTTCAAACAAAGTTACCCACAGTCATCGGTTTTTTTGTAAATTTAGATACAGAATTATCAGGGTGATCTGTGTATGTTCTTACTACAATACCGTACTACTGCCGTTGTTACTTGCCCCCAAGCAAACACATGGGTACAACTCAGAATGCTTCCCTCTCCATACAGCTTTGATGAAGCTCTACTACTCTGTGAACAGGATCAGGGCCGTTGGGTGGCATGGATTCCCGATTTTGGCGAAATTATCTTGATCGAAGGACAATTTGAGGGATAAACTAACTCTTGCTAACAATTAAAGCAGATAAACAGCGATCGATCACTTGTTTTAATACTAGAGCCGTCCAATCGATATCGGCGGCGCTGGTGTCCCTTCCTAGGGTTAGACGAATTCCCGCTAGTGCCTCTCGATCGCTGTAGCCCATAGCTTTTAAAATTGGACTAGGGGAAAGTTTGCCACTATGACAGGCGGATCCGGAACTAATGCCGATTCCTGCTAAATTAAGCTGACGAACTAGCTGTTTTCCCGTGATTTGACTGTCATCGTCCGGACGGACAATAAAGCTGACGTGGTGGGGTAAACGATAGAATCGGTCCCCCGTGGGCAGCAGATAAGGATAATCGGCTAAGAGGTCAAATAATCGATCTCGCAAGGCGATTAAACGCATTTTTTCGCTAATTAAGTCTTTTTGGGCTAATTCGGCCGCTAAACCGAAAGCGGCGATCGCTGGTACGGCTGGGGTTCCCGATCGCAGGCCTTTTTCCTGACCACCGCCCCGCAGTAATGGTAAAATATCGACACCGGCTCTGATGTATAAAGCCCCCGATCCTTGCATTCCATAAATTTTATGGCTGGAAAGAGATAATAAATCTACGGGCAGTTTCCGCACATCAATATCGCATCTTGCCGCCACCTGCACCGCATCGGTGTGAAAAAGAACTCCCCTTTCTCTGGCAATGCTGCCCAATTCTTCAATCGGTTGTAGGGTTCCCACCTCACTTTGTCCGTAAATAATGGAAATTAAGACCGTATCGCTTTGAATTGCGGCTTTTAGGTCTAAAGGATTAACTCTACCTTGACGATTGACGGGAAGACGAGTAATTTGCCAACCTTGCTGCTCTAATTGTTTACAGGGTTCAGCGATCGCCGAATGTTCCACACTAGAAATAATTATATGACGGGGGCGGTTATACTGTTGAGCAACCCCGATAATCGCTAAATTATCGGCCTCCGTGCCGCCAGAAGTGAAGATAATCTGGTCTGGATTGGCATTAATTAACCCTGCCACCTCTTCTCTGGCCATTTCGATGACTGTCGCCGTATCCTGTCCCCAAGTGTGTAAACTGGAGGGATTGCCCCAATGATGCCGGAGAATAGTGGCAACCCGCTCGATCACTTGGGGATGAGTGGGGGTAGTGGCACTATAGTCAAGATAAATTTGCATTATTTTACAATCTGAGAAATGAGAGCCAAGACAGGCAGCTATTCTCAGTTTAGCCGTTTAAGAGATTAGAAAACGGGTTTCTTAAAGAAACCCGGTTTCTGGGTTGTTGAGAAACCCGCTTTCTGAGTTGATGAGAAACCCGCTTTCTGGCTTATACTAAGCTTCAGAGGATTTACAGGGGTTAAGTTATGACAGGAATTGAAACAACCATTCTAACGGCATTAACTAATAATGTTATTGGTCAAACGATTAAATCGTGGTGGGAGTGTATTAATAAAAATGAGTTATTGAATAAAGATGTCGGGCAGCTTATTAGAGAGGTAAAGTATCTTTTTTGGCAGGAATATACTCAACGTTACCGGGATCGGCACGGCATGATTAAGGTTTTAAAAATGTCTAAGCCGATGGATTTGGAGTCAATTTATGTTAATGTCAAATGTTTAGGAAATTTAGTCAGGGATTATTATGATGAAAATTTAGAAAATAAATACCGTGAGAGTAAGCAGCGACGGTTTAACTTTAGGGATGATGGTAAAAAAGATGGTTTACTTTTGGCTAATCAAGAACAATATTTAATGGTACTTGGTGATCCCGGTATTGGTAAATCTACATTTTTGCGAAAAGTTGGTTTAGAAGCTCTCAAGGGAAAGCAAGGCAGTTATCAGCATCCTCTAAAACCTGTTTTACTGGAGTTGAAAAACTTTAAAGAAAACGAGATTAATATTCAGGTATTAATTGAAGAGGAGTTTAAAATCTGCGGTTTTCCCAACGTGGAAAAAAGTATTAGCAATAAACTAGAAAAAGGGGAATTACTAATTTTATTAGATGGTTTGGATGAAGTGCCAACAGCTAATGTGAATAATGTAATCGAGAAAATCAAAGATTTTGTAGATAGGCATCATAAAAATCGTTTTATTCTCTCCTGTCGCACTGCTGCTAGAACTCATCTTCGACAATTTACCGATATTGAAATTGTCGAATTTGATGATCAGCAAATTCAAAGTTTTATTGAACATTGGTTTAGTTCGGAATTAGATCGGAAAAATGAGACGGCTAAAAATTGTTGGGAACTGTTGCAAAAGGAGGAGTATAAAAGTGCAAAAGAGTTAGCCCATACACCGTTATTGTTGACTTTTTTGTGTTTGGTTTATGATGACAAGCAATCGTTTCCCACAAATCGCAGTTGCCTTTATCAAAATGCGTTACGAATTTTATTAGAAACATGGTCAGCCGAAAAACGTTTACCTAATCGCGGTTTAGTTTATGAAAATCTCAGTATTGAGCAAGAAGAAATTTTGCTATCTGAAGTCGCTTATCAGAATTTTGTAGCAGATAAACTTTTTTTAAAAAAACGAGAAATTGTTAAGCAAATTAAAGATCACCTTAAACAAAACTTAAATGCTCCGCAACATTTGGACGGAGAAAAAGTATTAAAAACCATTGAAATTGAACAGGGAATTTTAGTAGAGCGGGCGAGAGATGTCTATTCTTTTTCTCATTTAACCCTTCAGGAATACCTCACGGCTCAGTATATTTATGATAATGATTTGATTGAAGAAACAGTTAAGAATTATGTAACAGAAACTCGTTGGCAAGAGGTGTTTTTGTTAGTGGCAGGTTTGATGCGAGGGAAAGCCGATAAATTGTTATTAGCAATGGAGAAAGAAGCCCATAATTATCTTAAAACGCCCCTCGGTCAAAAATTAGTGCCGATTTTGCAATGGGCTGATGAGATGACTAAAGATTCTGTTGATAGTCCGATTAAACCTGTAGGAAGAAGAGCGAGTGCCTACTGCCACGCCCACGCCTACGCCTACGCCATCGTCAGTGCCAACGACCCCCTCATTCACGATCTCGGCGCCGTCAACCTCACCAGTACCTGCGCCTACGTCGGCCTCGGCTCCTACGACACCGCCTACGTCATCGCCAGAGCCTACGGCAACGCCTACGGCAACGCCTACCGCGAACTCTTCGCCATCTCCATTTATGGGTCTGTCCGGTTAGTTAACTTATTGGCTCAGGATCGAATTATTTCTAAGGTTAATTTTTCCCAATTAATCGCTGATTTAGAAGCTTTAAAACAAATTATTCCTGATGATAAAATAACTAAAAAACATCATGAAGAATTGGCTGATCAATTATTTAAAATGTGGAATACTGCTTTTAATTTAACGCCTGAATTACTTAATTTATCCCTCGACGCAATTAGCGAAATAGACAAGCATTATTTTTATATTAATCGCCTGATTCTCGACTGCCAAAAAGTGGCTGTTAATATTTCCCCTACCGTCTGGCAAGAAATCGAAGAACGAATGCTCCGCGTTCCTTAACTTCTACTTTTTTTCTCAAATCTTGCCTTTCCAATTGCATGAGATTAGCGAATATTAACACTAGGAGGATTGGGAGCTTCAAAAACCTTGCATTACCATTTTTATAGAACACAAATTAGTGCAAAAAGAGGACAACAAAGCCTGAAACTCCCGCTTCCTGACTGACTTCAACAATAAACTTTTTGCCGCAAACCCTATTTATTGGCGGTAAGCTTGACTGCGATGTTCAATCAGCAAGACAATAACTTGAGACTGACTATCATCAACTGTATAGATAACCCGATAGTCTCCAACGCGGAAGCGATACTTCTAGACAAATTCTCCCTTTAATGCTTTAATTTGAGGATAATTCTTCGGTGTTTCTTGAACGAGTTTTAAACACTTAGCAATCTTCTTTTTTAAGATTGAATCCGCTTCAGAATAAACTTTATTTGCTTTAGCTGTCAAACGGACTTTATAAGTCATCTCAGCTTTCCCAATCAATGAGGCAACCTGATTGTAAATCCATTTCAGCTTCTTTCAAATGTTCCATAATATTCGGGATTGCTCTAATTTCTTGCGTTGCCTTTTCACTTTCTTTATCTGACAAATAAGCGGCAAATTCTAGAATCATCTTTAAATTTTCTACTGATAGGGTTTGTATATATTGTTGAATCTTTTGCTGCATTAAATCGACCTGTACTAATGTTTCAGAATCTAAAAAATCTTCTGGAGTCGAGGGATTTACTTCAACGTCAGTTAGAGTCATATTTAATCAAGTGCTTCTCTGAAGTTTATTATTTGTATCTTAGCGTGTATCCCGTCTCCTGACTCCTGACGACCGACTCCTTAGGGACTTGCGTGGGAATAATATCCCAATTGATCGGAGGGCGCAAGCTTTGCGCCCCTACAGTAACGGATTTTGTCCACAATGTAGGGGCGAACTGCGTTCGCCCAAAAGGTACATTATCAAAGCGCAAGTCCCTTACCCCACAGTTAACTTTATTTTTGTCCAACTACTTAATACTGCGAATGTATGAAAACGCATCAATTGGGCAAAAGCTCAACGATGCGTTTTTAAGTTCCAAAAACCGCTATATTTGTAACCCAAAACAAATTAATTCTGATTAGGGTCAGTGGCTGCGGCCATTTGCATTCTCTGCACCAGATTATCGAGGGCTAATTCTAGATGTAAACCGGCATCTACGGCGGTCCAACCCTGTTCGGTTAGGTGTCGCCATTCAAAGTGTAGGTGCGGACCGGTAGAAAGTCCCGTACTACCCACACGACCGATAACCGCGCCCTGTTCCACCCATTCTCCCGGTTTGACGGTAATTTCCGAAAGGTGGGCATAACGAGATTCTTGACTACCATCGAGGTGACGTAAAATCACCGTTAATCCGTAACCTCCTAACCAGTCGGCGGTGGCCACTTCCCCTGCGTAAGCAGCTAATACAGGTGTTCCCATAGGTGCGCCTAAATCAGTACCCGCGTGCATGGCCCGATTCCCGCTGACCGGATGATTTCGCCACCCGAAAACCGAGGTAATTTGGGCGGGAAGGGCGAGGGGAAAGAGTAAATCCGTGCGTTGAGTTTGGTTAGAATCCGTGGGACTTAAACGGGTGGCCCGCTCATAGTTGGTTGCTTCGCTGATTGCTTCCACTTCTGCGCGAGTCACCGGGGCCAAAGCCAATTTTACGCCATTCCATTCCGGGGGATTGAGGGCTACCACCTGACTTGGAATCACCGTCGGGGCAGCCAGACGGACCGGGGCGCTAGAGGCCACAAGAGTGGGGGCATAACGACGCAGGGAATTATTAGCGATAACCGGCTGATTTCGGGGCTGCCGTCCTACTCGCACGGCTGGATTAGGATTGAGACGCACCCGGGCCAGATTAACCGGGGGTAAGGGTTTGGCCACAGTGCTGACCGGCTGACGACGGGGGGACCGGGCCGCCAGATTACAGCTACCTCCTACCAGTTGACCATTTTGGGCGATGGTTTGGCAACCACTGCGGCGCTCGGTGACAACAACGGAACTGGGGGGGTTAAAGTTTCTGGTATCGATAAAATTATTTTTACCGCCGGCCCGGGGGGCAAGGGTAGGCATATCGGTTTGATGGTTTTCAGGGATAGCCAGACGGGGGGCAGGATTAGTATTTTCTTTGATAACGGGGGCTTTTAGAGTCGGGGCGGCATTTTCCACTACCGGGGTTTCGCTGCCAGTTTCGGAATTAGCGATCGCATTTGGAGCAAGAGTAATCAGACCGCTGATTACTAAACCGAGACCACTGCATAAACTCAGCTTCTTTTTTAAGGATTTTCCTAGAAAAAGTTTCAATATCACCGATGAAGGATACATAGGGCGGCCTCACTTCTCACAGTTTAGTCAAAAAAATATTTAGACTCAATTATAGCCGAGACTAACCCTACCGGCCGGTATATAAATTTCGCTACTGGCATTGTCCGAAGTTAATTTAACTTTTAATTCCCCTCGATCGCTTACCCCCGTTATTATGCCCTGATAGCCCTCAAAAGCTATCTTTTGACCAAAATTGGCAAAAAGTTCTAAATAGGAGGCTAATAGGGCTTTTATGCCGCGATGACAGTAATATTCATAGCCGTATAGGATAGCATCGCTGGTGACATCGGTTAACTGAGCGATCGAGGTAATTTTATTGCCAGTAAAAGCCTGTAAATTAATACCGGTGGGGGGGACAGGATTAGACCAATTGAGGCCCACTCCGATGACTGCTTGCGGGATGTTTTGGCCCTGAATACGGGTTTCTAGGTTAATTCCCCCTAGTTTGCGCCCTAGTAATACTAAATCATTCGGCCATTTGATTTTAACAGGTATTTCTTGACAATTGAGGTGATAAGCGATGCCCCAAACTGTAGCGAGAACGAGATGGGCAGATTTATCCACCTCTAAATCAAGATTTAACGCCAAAGATAAATATAATCCTCCCGGTTCAGAAATCCACTCCCGTCCCCATTGTCCTCTCCCAGCACTTTGTTGACGAGCAGTCACCACAAAAGGCAGATTTTCCCCCGACTCTAATAATTGCCAAGCTTTAGTATTAGTGGAAGGTAATAGCTCAAAGTGATGGATTTTGGGCATAAATTGGGAATTATGAATTATGAATTATGAAGTATTTTCAGTGTTGCCAAAGGCACGGCGTAGCCGTCCAGTAAACAGTAAACAGTAATCAGTGACCTGATACTAAATCCGTTGAGTATAGGCTAAATATCAGGAGAGGCACTCCTGCAAGTGGAGTGACTCTTAAATGATTACAGATGTGTCAGCAGCTGCGTGTAAGCATCCCACCGAAAAACTAATGCGCGGGGGGTTTGGGGGCGGCGCCACGCCCCCAACGGGGGGTTTGGGGGGTAGAACCCCCCAAAAGCTTGGATTGAATGATCAAGTGGGAAGTAATGCTAAATCCGTTGAGTATAGGCTACATATCAGGACAGGCAAAAGGCAAGAGGCAAAAGGCAAAAGAGGGAATAGATAATCAGTTTTTAATAACCGGATTGAGTATCAAAACTGACATCTGATCACTGATCACTGATAACTGATTAGGTGCAAGGAAGAGAACGCAGGTACTCACTGAGGTGGGAACGTAAACCGATGCCATGGAAAAGCGGGCCACGACTGCCTAATTCAACAATACTGACAGCGGCCACGGGCATTTCAAATCGATCGCGATAACGGCCCACATCAATACCCATCAGACTACAGAGCATGATCCGGATGGTGGCCTTGTGGGAAACGATCAAGATATTGCCATCACTGTGGGTGTGTTCGATTTCCTCCAAAACGGCCGCGGAACGACGGGCTATATCGATACCCCTTTCCCCGTTGGGGGGAGCATTCCAAGCAGGATCCGTCAACCAGCGTACATAGAGATCATGATATTGACGATCGATATCGTTGGGGTGCATACCTTCCCAAAGACCATAACCGATCTCTTGTAATCCCTGGCGGATTTCTAATTTCAGTCCCACCGCTTCACAGAGGGGTTTAGCGGTTTGAATAGCTCTTTGTAGGGGACTGACATAGGCTGCACGCCAAGGTAAAGAACGATAGACATCGGCGAATTCCTCGGCCATTTCGATGCCTTCGGCAGTCAAACCGGGGTCATTTTCTGGAGTACCACAGTATCCTCCCGTTTTGCTATAGGCTGTCTGTCCGTGTCGTAGAAAATATAACATCAAGCACATAGTTTTTCAGCAGACCAAATCCGGGGCTTCCCTTGTTACTGTTGACTGGTTAGGTTCCCGCTCGCGAGCGCAGGTCATTGCGGAGGTGAGAGCGATCGCCTATAACTTGAAAGAGGGGACCGTGTTCGGCTAATTCGACGATCGTTACCGAGGCCACGGGCATGGCAATTCGATCGCGATAACGGCCGATATCAATGCCTAAAAGAGAACATAACATGATTCGGATCGTTGCTTTATGGGAAACGATCAAAATATGGCCATCATCGTGATTATGGTCAATCTCCTCTAATACTTCCGAACTGCGGCGAGCGATATCGATGCCTTTTTCGCCCCCTGTGGGAGAATTCCAGCCCGGATCTGCTAACCAGCGCACATAATCATCATGAAACTCCCGATTAACCTCGGCTGCGGTTTTTCCCTCCCATTGGCCGTAGGCAATCTCTTTTAATCCTTCCCGTTTGTGGATGGGAATACCTAAGAGATCGCTTAAAGGGATGGCGGTGGCCATGGTGCGCTTGAGGGGACTAGAATAGATCGCTGTCCAAGGCACATCTCGATAGGCAAGGGCGAAATCCTTGGCCATTTCATAGCCTGCCGGGGTTAGTTCCAAGTCTAATCGACCGCAAAAACTACCCGTTTGACTGGCTGTGGTTTCGCCATGACGCAAAAAGTAAAGTTTTAGACTCATCTTTTGGGTGCATCTCAATATTTGTGACTCTCTCCCACTTATACCGATAAGCAGAAGTTATTAAAAGAGGGCGAAGGCAATTCGCCGCGACAATCATCGGAAATTTTGGGTCTGAAACCCCGCCGTTCTAGGTTGGCTTTACGTTAGAATTAAAAGGCCAGTCTCGAAAACCAAGTGGACGGCGCAGCACCTTGAAAACTCGGCTTAGGGGGTTCCGACCAGAAAAGCTTG
>NZ_JADBTB010000205.1:0-10140 GCF_020246405.1 Microcystis sp. M083S1 | reverse complement strand
ATTTACTCGTTCATCTCCTAATATAGCGAGACTGATAACTGGTTTCTGATACAAATCAAAGGCACGATAGTTATAAATATACATCCTCTGAGGGAAATTTTCTTCGTATTGGCTTTGAATTTCAATATGAATCAAAATCCACACTTCTTCACTCCTGAGTAACCAGACTT
Source organism: Microcystis sp. M083S1 (assembly GCF_020246405.1). Classification (NCBI taxonomy): domain Bacteria; kingdom Bacillati; phylum Cyanobacteriota; class Cyanophyceae; order Chroococcales; family Microcystaceae; genus Microcystis; species Microcystis sp. M083S1. Next base: position 9,970 of record NZ_JADBTB010000205.1, on the reverse strand, counting down.
TATAGAGTTTGTCAGCAAAACGTTTTTTTGTCTTTGCTGAAGCGGTAATCCGTTTCAGTTCTTTTTCTAAGGATTCGGGAATTTTTGTCCAATCAATTAATTGGTGAACTTCAGGAAAAAAGAAGCATAAAAACGCTTCAAAATACTCGCTTAATGCTTCTTTCCAGGGTTCATCATAATTAGCGGTTGTTTGTTTCATTATGACAATTTTAGTGGGTTGTTGTCAGAAGGCGATCGCTAACGTCAAACCTAAGCAGTTAAAGTATTTAACCAATTGATTAAATCTTCAACCGTAGAGAAATCGAATAAAGCTTCTCCTAATACTTCGACATCATCAATACTTAACTCCATAATTTTAGTTTCCAATGAAGGATTAATCTCCCCTAACTTGCGTTTAATTTGACGAAGAATCAATGTCTTTTCGCGTTCGATACCGCGTTCAATACCGCGTTCAATACCTTGTTCAATACCTTGTTCAATACCTTGTTCAATACCTTGTTCGATACCGCGTTCGATACCTTGTTCAATACCTTGTTCGATACCTAGTTCAATACCTTGACGCATCCAACTGGTAGTAATTTGCATAACTCCCTCCTGTACGGGTTGACTAAATGTGCTAATCTCTTGTTGAAATTGTATCTCTTCGGCAGGATTTAGATTGATATATGTATCAATAAATCCGGAAATTAATTGCATTTTTGCAGGATTTAACTTTAAAGTAATTAACAAGCGCAGACATTCCGCTTTTACCTTGGCTCGCTCTTTCTCGGCAATGTTCATCTTAGCCATCAAAGCTGAAGCAACCGGATTCGGTTGATTAAGAAAATCTCGCCAATTTAATCGATTTAACTGCACTACCTGATAGTTAAATTCTAAGACCTTAAAATCGGGAAAATCGACTACATATTGACTAATCGCTGCTCTTTTTGGCTTTGAATAAGAAAAAATTACAATCGGATAAATCGGTAAGACAAATTTCTCATGAAAGCGAGCAAAATAAGTAAACATTCGCCGATTAAACCACTTGCGGGAACTTTCCTGCGCCTCTACATGAATCAGAAAAAAAGATTCTTTTCCTCGAAACTTAACCTGTGCGACTAAATCGCTTTCATACCTTTCTCCTTCCGTGACATCGGTAAATACTTCTTTGTCTAAAAAAGTAATCGATTCCCTATCTAAATAATCGATCAATTGAGGAAAAAATAACTCGATAAATTCGATAAAAAAGGTGGAGATTAACTCCTTAAATAAGCGATCATGGTCAATATTATTAGTCATGTAATATCATCTTAACTAATCTGAGCGATGAATGACTACTCTTATGTATTGTATTCTGAAAAGTCGGTTTTGGCAACGGATTGTTATGACCTCACCCCCTTAACCGACAGCGATTGCCAAATTCGCCCAAAATCCATCAGATTGAGCTAAATCGAACAAACTATCGTAAACAGCAGGAAAAATCGGCAACAGCGTAGAAGTCATGACATTAACTGCAAAGGTTTACTGCTAACAGTTTTAGGCCAACAATCCCCAATTTTTCAAGGTTGCTATCACAAAAATTAACATTTATTACAAGAAAACGGGTTTCTCGAAGAAACCCGTTTTCTAAATATTTTCTCGAAGAAACCCGTTTTCTAAATAAAGGCAATCACTCTCCCCAATTCATAATTCCAGGATACCTTCTCCTTTATCATACTTTGTGCTTTTTGTCAAAAAAACTTTTTTTTTGCAATAAAACTACACAAAAAAAAGATCATCGTTGTGGGTGAAAATGACTGATTTACCCGTCTTAATTAGGATCACCTTCTAGGTGTGGCAAGGGTTTCAACCATTGCTGCCCAAAAAAGCACAAAATAACCCATTATGAAATTCTATCAAATCGCTGTAACCATTATAACGTCGTTGTTAAATAAAAATCTTTCTCAATTAATTCTTAAGAATTTATAAATATTGCGGAATGTTAATTTAAATATTCTCAAGTTTTTGCAGTCAATAAATAATTTTTGCTTATCTTTGTCAGAAAATAGAACTTCTGCAAAAATCCAACATCTACCATGGGGTTAGGAGTCTCCGAGTCAGGATTCAGGAGTCAGGATTCAGGAGATTATTTTATTTATTCTCCCCACACCCCACACCCCACACCCCACTTATTAAACAAACATGAAAGAATCGTGGCGAGAACGTCTGAATATCTCTCGAATAGCGATTAATGCCCCGAGGTTAACCATTGCTTTCTGGTTAGCGGTGGCAGTGGCGGGAATTTTGGCTTTTAGTTCCCTAAAATACGCTCTTTTCCCCGATATCAGCTTTCCAGTCGTAATAATTAACGCTCAAGCGGATTTAGCTACTGCTATCACCACGGAACAGCAATTAACTAAACCCCTAGAAAATCCCCTTTTCTCTCTCCCCGGTTGTCGCGATGTTTCCTCGACTACTGCCCCCGGACAGTCAGTAATCAGCGTTTTCTTTAAAATTGGCACAAATTTAGACAAAGCCACCGCAGCAGTTAAACAGGCTATCTCGCAAGTCCCTTTACCCTCTCAAGCTACTACAGAAGTTATCCCCGTTGATTTAAATGAGTCGGCAACAGTCACATATACGCTGGTGAGTGAGCAGAAAACTCTAGAAGAATTAAGCCAAATCGCCCAAGATAATTTAATTCCACCCTTAAAAGCTCTTCCTGGTACGGCTAAAGTTAATTTACTCGGTCAAGGTACAGTTAGGGAAGATAATCCCCATAAAAGCTTAACCCGACCATTGCCCACGCTGGTGCGCTTTAACGGACAAGAAGCGATCGCAGTGCAGGTAATCAAACAAGGTGCCGCCAATAGTCTCGATCTCGTTGCTGAAGCAGAAAAACTGGTTAAAGACATAGCACAAAAACTGCCCGATGTCAAGATAATTTTAGCTGAAACCCAAGCGGAATATATTCGCGCTGCCCTACAAGGCACGATCGATGATTTACTTTTGGCAGTTTTGCTGTCCGTGCTGGTGATCTTGATATTTTTAGGCAGTTTCGCCGCTACGGTCATTTCTGCTCTGGTTATCCCCCTATCTCTTTTGGGGACTTTCATTATCATGGCAATCTATGGGTTTAATCTGGAAACCCTGACGCTGCTGGCTCTCGCTTTGGTGATCGGCATTGTCGTGGATGATGCGATCGTGGATGTGGAGAATATTTCCCGTTTAATCGACGCGGGGGAAACCCCGAAAAATGCGGCACTTAAGGGGACAAGGGAGATCGGATTAGCTGTCACCGCCTCCACTTTAACCATTGTTGCCGTGTTTATACCCGTCGCTTTTATGGGGGGTGCGGTGGGGCAGTTTTTCCAACCCTTCGGTTTAACTGTCTCGGCTGCGGTGATTTTTTCCCTGTTGGTTGCCCGAACTTTATCGCCAGTTTTGGCAGTATATTGGCTGAAACCGCAGGCACGGGCAAAAATGACGAAACAAAAGCGACCAATTGAGAACACCTATCGACGGCTCTTAAACTGGTCATTACGTCATCGTTTGCTGGTCATTGCTATTGCCCTAATTACCTTTTTGGCGGGTATTGCCTTGATTCCTTTTATTTCTAGGGGATTTATTCCCCGACTCGATCGCGGCGAGTTTAATCTGGTTTATACTTCTCCTTTGCCGAAAATAACGCAAATTAGTCCTAATAAACCGACGGCTAAAAGTTCTAGCGATAGTTTCGCTTGGATTTCTCAGTTAGCGAGTTCTCCCGAAAGTTTTCTTTTGCGTCGCACTGTCCGAGATGGCAGCAAATTAGAAGCGCCGATTTTGCAGGATGGGGAAGTGGAATCGACTTTTATGATCGCCGGTTTACGCGGTGAGCCGAATCGGGGCAAAATTCACGTTAAACTGAAGGGCGATCGTAAATCCCACACCAGTGCGGTGCAGCAACGAATTCGGCAAATTTTACCGACAATTAGAGGGGTGAATGTCAGTGTCGAGGACATTCCTTTTGTGCAGACGGAAGCGGAAAAGCCGATCCAAATTGCGATTAAAAGCGATGATTTCAAGCTATTGCGCGATAGTGCCGAGAAATTGCGGGTTGAGGCCGCTAAAATCGCCGGTTTAAAGGATATTTCCCTATCATCTAGATTAAATGAGCGGGGGGATTTTTTGGCGATCGAGCGTTTAAATAGTCAACAGGCGATTTTTCTCAGTGCTAATCTCAGTCCGGATTTAGGATTAGAAGATGCGGCGATTAAAATTGAAGGGATTCCTTTACCGGAAGGGATAACTTTACAGCGTTGGGGTACTTCTTCTCAAAGTAGCGATGTTTTGGGCAGTTTTGGTCGCACTTTAATCCTAGCGACAATTTTAATGTTAGGAGTTTTATGGTTATTATTCAGAAGACTGTTAGAAACTATCGTCATCGCTTTATGTTTACCTTTAGCGATTGTGGGGGCAATGTTGGGGTTATTGGTAACGGGTAGTGAGTTTAGTATAATTTCTTTGATCGGGTTTATCTTCCTCTTGGGATTACTGGATAAAAACGCTGTGTTATTGCTGGATTATACTAACCAATTGCGTCAACAGGGTTGGAGTCGGGAGCAAGCGGTTTTAGAAACGGGAATGATTAGGTTAAGACCGATTTTAATGACCACTTGTTCGACAATTTTAGGCATGATTCCGCTCGCTTTGGGATTGGGTACTGGTGCGGAATTGCGGCAACCCATGGCGATGGTAATTGTGGGAGGTTTAGTCACTTCTTCCCTGTTGAGTTTAATTGTTGTGCCTGTGTTATATCTAAGTTTAGAGGATGTTTGGAACCAGATTAAAGCCAGTCAAAAGTAGCTAGTTTTACCGTCGCTTTAGTTAGGGTTGGCTGAATAAATCTAAAAACCTTGTTGGGTAAGGCTTTTATACTTTTTGTCAATCAAAAAGTACCGGATATGGGAGTGAGCGGGGGGAAAATACCTGGACTTTTTCCCTAAAAATTAGGTAATTGACCCCCTCAAAATCGGTAAAACCCCACACCCCACACCCCACACCCTGTCCCCACGAAAAACTTTTTGCCGCAAACCCTAGTTATTGTTTTGGCTTCTGATTACTATAGAGTCGTTTGAATTCTTTTTGTTGTTGATTATGATCGACAATTGGCTCAGGATAACCACAACGATGTCTTTCTAAACGGGGGATTTTTCCGGTTACTAAATATTCCGTATCTACGGAAGCTAATTCCGGCAACCACTGACGAATATATTCCCCTTCCGGATCGAATTTTTGTGTCTGACTAGCGGGATTAAAAATTCTTAAAGGTTTCGGATCCATGCCACTAGAGGCACTCCACTGCCAACCACCATTATTAGCGGCTAAATCGCCATCAAAAAGTTTCTGCATGAAGTATTTTTCGCCTTTTTGCCAGTTAATAATTAAATCTTTGGTTAAGAAACTCGCCACGATCATGCGACAACGATTGTGCATCCATCCCGTTTCATTTAATTGTCGCATGGCCGCGTCAACGATCGGATAGCCGGTTTTTCCCTGGCACCAAGCTTGAAAATGTTCTTCGTTATCCTGCCAAGGAAAATGACGAAATTCTTTTCTATAAGCACCCTCAGCCAATTCTGGGAAAAAATAGAGACAATGCTGGTAAAATTCCCGCCAAGCTAACTCTTGCTGCCAAGTGATAATACTATCTTTTGCTTCCTCGGCGCGGCAATTTTCTAATAATTCTAGGGTTGCGGTCCAAATTGTGCGGATGCCAATCGCCCCAAATTTTAAAGCGGCACTCAAGCGCGAGGTGCCATCGAAAGCGGGGAAGTTACGATCTTCTTGATAATTGTTAATAACCCCTTGACAAAATTCTTCTAATCTGCTATGGGCGGCCTTTTCTCCGGGAGCGAGGGGTAAGGGGTTTTGCCAAGTAAAACCTAAATTTTCTAGGGTTGGTAAGTTAATAGTTTCTGTGAGTTTGTCCCCTTCATTTTCGTCTAATCCTTGCAGGTTTTCTAGGGTTGTGGGGCTGGCTTTGGTTAATTGGCTCCAATTTTTCCAAAAAGGAGTATATACGGTGTAGGGACTTTTTGAGAGGGTGAGGACTTGTCCGGGAGCATGGAGAAGTTGATCCCAGAAGGTTTCTACTTCAATTCCTTTTTTTTGTAAAGCGGCGATTACCTGTTGATCCCGTTGACGCGCGTAGGGTTCGATATCGAGGTTAAAAAAAACTGCTTTTGCCGATAAATTGCCGGCTAAGTTGACGAGTGTTTGACTGGGGTTGCCGCGAATAATCAGTAATTGACTACCTTTTTGGCGATAATTTTTTTCTAATTCCTCTAGACAACCGAGGAGATAGGCAACTCTAGCAGGGGCGATATCATCCCTCTCTAAAATAGCGGGATCGAGGCAGAAAACCCCGATAATTTTCGGACTGCGCTCCCTAGCTTTACTCAGTCCAATATTATCCGAGAGACGTAAATCGCGACGATGCCAGAAAAGGATTAGATTTGACATAAAGTAAGGTGATGAGAAGATTATCAGGGGCGAGATTATTGGGGTACAGTTAAGAACAAATTCAAGTCAAAAATACTCTTTCTGTAATTATAGGACAGTGGATCAAGAATAATTGTCTAATTTTACAATCTAGCTGTAATTGGCAGTTAATTTCTTGACAAAATCTCGATGTTCTGCTGTTTCTAACCCCCGCTGCAAAATCAATAAAACTTTTCCTAAGTCGCCCATTAATAAAGCGTTTTTATCTAGCCATAAACCGGGGAAGATTTGGGAGCGCATTATGCCCTCACTATCGGGTTCTAGTTTAATATATTCTCCTGCCTGTAGCCGAAACCAATCAAATTCTTGTTCATAAAACCGCCAGACTAGATATTCTTGGACTTGATTGCGACGGTAAACATTTAATTTTTGATGAACATCGTAGGAAGCACTAGACGCGGCAATTTCGACAATTAATTCCGGCGCTCCTTCTACATAATCATCTTGACTAATTGTTGATTGTCCTTCCTTGTCAATTCTTAATAGGGCATCCGGTTGGGGTTCGTTATCAATATCTAATCTCACGGTGCAATTATCCCCTAATTGCAGATAGGGGGTAAAAGCTTTATAAAAACCCAACCATAACATAATATGTGCGTGGGGTTCACCATGTTGGGTAATTCTCAAGGGAGATGCCATATAAACAATTCCTTCAATTAATTCCGCTTTTTTGAGATGGGGCATCCCTTGATAACGTCGTTCAAATTCCCATCGAGTTAATTTATCGCCGTTTTCTAGGGGAGGAATTGTTAAAGAATCAGCTATTACTGGGGTAGTTGTCATAAGTTTTCTCTTTTCACCCGTCTTCTAGGTAAGTGTTTCTAATTAAATAGAAGATAGATTTTGCCCTTGATCCCCCCTGCCCCCCTTATTAAGGGGGGTGCCGATAGGCGGGGGGATCCCCCCTGCCCCCCTTGATAAGGGGGGTGTCTGACAATTTTTAACACCTACCTACTTAGTTAATCTTTGCCCGCTATCGGATCAGGCTTTTTTACTGATCTTCCATTATTATAACATCCATCGGTAGGGTGTGTTAAAGTAGCTCAACACACCCACAAAAATCAATTGTGAGTCAGCAAATAATCGATAAGTTTGGCCAACCTTACTTGCCCAATTCCTGTCACTCCTCGCTGTATATCTTCCAAAGAATCAAAGGGCTTTTCTGAACGTTTTTTCAGAAAGTCATTAACAGATGCAGGTGGAATTCCCACTTTTTTAAGTTGATTAGCATCACAGCTATTCAAAAGCTCTAAAATCGACTTAGAAGGAGGAGAAGGAGGAGAAGGAGGAGAAATAATAATTTTTTCTTCCAGTCTTTTGATTTCTTTTTGGTACTCCTCTCGGATTGCTTGTAACTGGGTTTCTAATCGTTTTTCAAGATTACTCATCCTCAATTCTAGAGGATTATCTATTTTTTCGGGCTTGGTAATTAACCCAGGAGAAGGAGATAATAACTGTATTTGCTGTAAAGCGATACTCTCCGCTTCTTTATCAACTACAAAAGCGTTAATCATCTCGATGTCAGGAACTTTCTGATTGGCGATAACAGAAGCATAATATTCTAAATCTCCACTAATAATATTATAACGTTCATCAACTTTTTTATTATCAGCTTTTTTGAGAATAGCAGGGCGAATAATTCCACCCATTTCAATAATAAGATTGGCTAAATTCTCTAATTCAGTTTCAGAGAAGGTTTCTCTGGGAAGGGAAGGATTAATATCAGTAATATCGACTCGTAAAAATTTCCACATTTATTTAACTCCTATTTTAGCTAAAACTTCAATTGCTAAGGCTTCAAATTCTGCTGCTGATACTCCCGCATCAGCTTGATGTTCGGCATAATCGATTATAGATTGGGGGGCAGGAATTTCTAAATCTCCCACGGTAACGTATTGATTTATACAGCGAGATAAAGGCATTCTTTCCGAGATAGTCGATTCCATCAAAGGTAAATTATATTTGTCTGGAATCACTTGTTTTTGTTTGGGAAAATTATATTTTAAGTATTGAGCATGGGTGGAAATTTTGGAAGGTAAAACGCCTAAAATTTGTAGGGTTGGTTTACCCAAATCTCCACGACTTTCATTGATTTCCTCTTGAACAAAGTTTTTAACGCTATCTAATCCTTGATTAGAAAATGGTTTAAGATCAGAAGGAATTATTAGATAGTCAGCTGCAATTAAAGCAATGCGTGCATATAAATCAAGTGCGGGAGGTGCATCAATAATTACAATATCGTATTGATCCTTTACTTTCTCTAATTTTCTGGCCAATCTAGCAAATACCGCCGCATTATCTTTAATTTTAGCTTGGTTAGCAATTAAAGATATGTGAGAGGGAATAACATCAATTTCTGGATGATTGAATCCTTGAGACTTTCTGACGATATTCTCAATAAAAATACGGTTACTGTTATCTAGCAAATGAAAGACATTTTTATCTTTTAAATCATCGTCATCATCGAATTGAAACTTAATTAAACCAACGGCAAAGGTACTATTAGCTTGAGCATCAATATCAATTAATAATACTCGCTTACCTTTTTTACTCAAAGCTGCCGCTAGATTGGTAGCGACGGTGGTTTTACCAACACCACCTTTATGATGATAAATTGCGATGGTTTTCATGGGATTTTTGTTGTTGATTGTTGGAGAATTAAGCGGTGGAATGCCTAGGGATAAAGTTTCGTAGCCAATCAGAGATTTTAACTGTTCTAAGTGAGAGGCAATTTCTAACCCAGAACATCTAAAAACTAAATAAATTTTATCGGGTTTTCTTCGATAAAGTTGAATCTCATCACCGTTGGTTAATAATCCCCACTGCACTTTAAAGTAGTTGAGATAATAGCCTAAACGGTGACGATGATTGATGAGCTTTTCTCTGGGATTTTTAGCCTCGATAATTAGACAGTGAGAGGATAAAAACTGCCTTTTATTGATAGGTTTTTGAGCGGAAACAAGGAAGTCTAAGCGGACTTTACCGAAGCTAACTTGTTGATACCAATGTTCGGCATTGTAGCCTAGTTTTGGGAGTAAATACTGGACAATTAGTTTACTCTCCACTTCCCTTTCGTTATGACAATGATGAGGATTGAAAGTCACACATTTGAGGAAATAAGTAGTTGGACAAAAGTAAAGTTAACTGTGGGGTAAGGAGTCAGGAGTCAGGAGTCAGGAGATAGGAGTCAGGAGTAAGTAAGAATTACGGCAATTTACATTTCTTAAGATAGACAACAGAATTTATGTCCGACTACTTACTTAAAAATAACTTATTGTTAGTTTAAATGATGACAGCCCTTCCCGTCAAGGTAAAGCACAGAATCCGGCTCTTCGTTACTTGGTATGGTTCGATAGGGGGGCATAAATCGACTAAATCCTTATCTGGCAAGAGATTTAATTGATTAGTTCGCTCTAGATCAAAAACAATTGACAAAAATCGCCAAATATCTTTCTCTATAAGGGTT
>NZ_JADBTB010000204.1:0-9088 GCF_020246405.1 Microcystis sp. M083S1 | reverse complement strand
CTGATGTTTTTTCTTAAAGTTAGGATACTTAGTACGACCAGCCAAGAAATTAGTAAAAGCTGTTTGTAGGTGTCTTAACCCTTGTTGTAAAGGTACACAGCTAACTTCGTTTAAAAACTCTAATTCTTCTTGCTTTTTCCAATCGGTCAACATTGAAGAAGTTTGAACATATCCTACTCTTTCTTGTTTTTCGTACCATGCTTGTGTTCTGAGATGGAGAGCTTTATTGTAAACTAATCTTACACAGCCCAATGTGCGCCGCAATAGGGACTCTTGTGTTGGTGTGGGGTAAAATCGAAACGAATAGGCTTTTTCCATACCTCACATTTTAGCATATATTTCGTAAATGTGCTAATATTTAACAGTAAAGCCGTCGTAGAACGACGGGGTTTCAGACCCAAAATTTCCGATGAAATTACCCCGTCTTGCCACTTTAATCATTGGTCTGAGCTTTATTTTCGGATTAATGTTGTGGTTAGTCAACTCTATCTATCGTCTTTACATCCAGATCGCCTTTACCGCTCCTATCTTAGCTAATATTCTGCTTTTGCTCATTATCGGACTGCTGGGCTTGCTGATATACGTTCTTTTGTACTACTTTTATCTGCTGCCCCAGCGCCAAAAAAGTCGCCGCGGGTTGCATTCTTCCTCCCGTCCACCCCTAAAATTACCAGTAGAAAAAACCGAGGCTGCCGGGGAAACCTTAAAAGCTATCCGGCAACAAGTGGAGCAAATTCAAGATAAAGTAACTCAACAGGTTTTTATTAAGCGTTCCCAAGAAATTGAGCGAAGTTTAGTTAGAAAAGAAGTTAAAATCATCGTTTTCGGCACAGGATCGGCGGGAAAAACCTCCCTAATTAACGCCCTCATCGGTCAAATGGTGGGCAATGTGGAGGCAACCATGGGAACCACGGAAAAAGGGGAAACCTATAGTTTAAAAATGAAAGGTGTGAATCGGGAAATTCAAATTACCGATACCCCCGGCATTCTCGAAATTGGTGCAGCCGGAGGTCAAAGGGAACAGTTAGCGCGACAATTAGCCACGGAAGCAGATTTACTTTTATTTGTCATCGATAACGATATTCGACAATCGGAATACGGCCCTTTATTGCGTTTAATTGATATTGGTAAACGTTCTCTCTTAGTCTTTAATAAAATCGATCTCTATAGCGACGAAGATCGAGAAATGATTTTAAAACAATTACGAGAACGGCTAAAAGGAGTGATCCTTTCCGCCGATATTATTGCCGTTACCGCTAATCCCCAACCAGTACAGTTAACCGGTGGACAAATCATCACACCGGAACCGGATATTTTAGCTTTAATTAAACGTTTAGCTTCAGTTTTACGGGCCGAAGGGGAGGATTTAGTGGCAGATAATATCCTCTTACAATCCCAAAGATTAGGGGAAGAAGCTAGGAAAATTATCGATCGCCAACGTCGTCGCCAAGCTGATAAAATTATCGATCGCTATCAGTGGATCGGTGCGGGAGTGATTGCGGTGACTCCCTTACCAGTGTTCGATCTGTTAGCAACGGCGGCGGTTAATGCTCAAATGGTCAGAGAAATTGGTCAAGTTTATGGCTGTGAAATTAACAGCGATCGAGGCAAGGAATTGGCTCTATCTTTGGGCAAAACTCTAGTTAGTTTGGGAGTGGTGAAAGGAGCAGTAGAATTATTAGCCAGAATCCTACAATTAAATTTTACTACCTATATAGTCGGTAAGGCAATTCAAGGAGTCAGTGCCGCCTATTTAACCCGCATTGCTGGCAAAAGTTTTATTGAATATTTCCGTCAGGATCAAGACTGGGGTGACGGTGGCATGACGGAAGTGGTACAAAGACAATTTCAACTCAGTCGCAAGGAGGAATTTATTAAGTCTTTTGTGGCCGATGCGATCGGTAAAGTGGTACAACCTTTTCAGGATGATTGGCAGCAAGAAGAAGTTTTAGAAGCTACTCGCGAGGATGATTGGTAAAGATCGAACCTTGAAGCGATAGGCAAAATTGTATAGTAATTGTTACAATCGTTCTGGGGTTCCACAAGGGCAAAAAAAAGATGCGACAGCAAGTTATCGACTGGTTAAAAGAAAACGTCAACGAACACCGTCTGCGCCATATTCTTGGTGTGGAGACCATGTGTATTGATTTAGCTCGTCATCACGATCTCGATCCCGTCCAAGCAGGGCAAGCCGGGTTAATGCACGATCTAGCCAAATTTTTCAAGCCCAAAAAACTGTTAAAAATGGCGGAATCGGCGGGAATAGACGTGGATAATATCTGTGCATCCCATCCCCACTTACTCCACGCCGATGTCAGTGCAGTTGTCGCCCAAAAAGAATTTAACGTTACCGATGAGGAAATTCTCGAAGCGATTCGCAATCATACCCTCGGTAAACCCAATATGAGCGATCTTAGCTGTATAGTCTTTATTGCCGATGCCTTGGAACCCAATCGCGGCGATACACCCGAATTAAACGCCCTACGACAACTCAGCTATCAAAATCTCCATAAAAGCGTTCAACAAACCTGCGATTATTCCCTAAAATATCTTTTAAGTAGCCATTGTCCCATTCATCCCCGCACCGTGCTAACGCGCAACTGGGCGTTACAAATTGTTAAAGAACAACCAACGGAAACTAAAACCATTGATTAACATAATCTCAAGACTCGCTTAAAACCACCTCAGCCAAAGGATAACCACAACCTGAATGACCAATCCCACTGGAATTATTACCCCCGTCGCCGAAAATCTCAAGACCGAAAAATTTCTAGAGACAATTGTCACCGCTGCCGAGGACAAGAAAGCAGGGGACATCGCCATCCTGAAAGTCGCCGATATCTGTTATTTAACCGATTATTTTCTGATTATTACCGGCTATTCTACCACCCAAGTGCGAGCGATCGAGGATGCGATCGAAGCCGCTATGGAACTAGAATGGCAACAATCCCCCCGACAAGTGGAAGGAAAAAGCGAAGGTAGCTGGATCCTGATGGATTATGGTGATATCATTGTCCATATCTTTTTACCAAAAGAGCGAGAATTTTATAATTTAGAAGCATTTTGGGGTCATGCTCAACGGATTCCTCTACCTAGCGACCATTTGGAGGAGTAGAATCCATGAAATCCTCCCTTGATTTCTGTCCCGTCCCGGAAGAACAGCAACCGGTTAACGAGTACGAACAATTAAAAGAATCTTGGTTTTTCCGTTGGGCTACGCTAGATGTAGCCTCTTATACAAAAAAAATTCTCTGGTTATGGTTATGGACATGGTTAATTGTCGGACCGATTGCCGCCGCTAGTTTTCCCCTGAAAAAGGCCCCTTTTCCCTTCTTCTGTGCGGGGATTTTTGGCTCGACAATTTTGGTAGGATTGGTGTTATTGCGCTTGTATTTAGGCTGGATCTACGTTTACGATCGCTTGCAATCGGAGAAAGTATTTTATGAAGAGTCGGGCTGGTATGATGGCCAAATTTGGACAAAAACCGCCGCCATTTTAACCCGGGATCGTTTAATCGTCTCCTATCAAATCCAGCCCATTCTCCAGCGTTTACAAAAAACCGCCCTGATTTTAGGGGCAATTGTCGCTATCAGTGGTCTTTTTTGGCTATTTTTCACTCACTAACCGCAACCAATCACCAATCTGAATGAATAGGGTAAAACGTTCACCAACCCACCGCTTAGAAATTCATCTCCTCCGGGAAGGCATTATTGAATCGGTCCATCATGTCGAGGCCGCTATTTGCGATGACCGCGGCCGGGTATTATCCACCGCCGGCAGCGCCGAAACTAGCGCCTTTATTCGTTCGGCCCTGAAACCTTTTCAAGCACTGGCTGTCATCAGTACCGGCACCCTCGAACGCTACGATCTCAACGATAAGGATCTAGCCATTATCTGTAGTTCTCACCAAGGCACGGTGGAACACGCCCGTCAAGTCTTTAATATTCTCTGGCGTGCCGATATCGATCCCAATGCCCTGCAATGTCCCCTCCCGTCCGGTAAACCCAGTCGCCTCCAGTACAATTGTTCTGGCAAACACGCCGGGATGTTAGCGGTGTGTCAACAGCGTGGCTGGCCGTTAAATAGCTATCTGCGGCGCTCTAGTCCGATACAGAAGCTAATTTTAAGCAAAATTGCCGAATTATTGGGGATGCCGGGAGATGAATTAATCAGCGCCCACGATGACTGCGGTGCGCCCACCTATTCAATGCAGTTGGGGCAAATGGCCCATCTCTACGCCCAGTTAGCCTCTGGCAACCGTTTAGACTTAGAAAGAATCGTCCGGGCGATGACCTATCATCCCCGCATGGTAGCAGGAGAAGGGGCTTTTGATACGGAATTAATGCGGGCTAGTCAGGGGGAAATCGTCAGTAAAGCCGGGGCCGAAGGTATTCAATGTATCGGGCGCGTCGGTGAGGGTTTAGGATTAGCAATTAAAGCCCTAGATGGTTCCAAACGGGCTAAATATGCCGCCGCTTTGCAAATTCTCAAACAGTTAGGCTGGATTACTCCCAATGTGGCCGAATCTCTCTCGGAAAAATTCCTCAAAATCGGCAGTTATACCCGCTTGGAAGTGGTGGGGGAAATGGCTTTATTGTAAATAGTGGGTTGACCAAGGGTAAATTCAATCTTGACAGACCAATAGGTCTATGGTACAGTGTGGGGGCATTCTCGCCGAGTGTGCGGCAGTTCAAGACAATACCAACAGTAGCCTATGAGTTTGATTGATAGGAAAATTCGTTTCGTCACCCTAGCTGTCGGGAAGAAATATCGAGATCATGCCCTTACCCTCGCCGAGGATATTCGTACTATAACTGATAATAGCCCTTTTGTAGTTCTCACTGATCGCCCTGAAGTTTTTGCCAAATCCGATTCGCTCATCCCGCTCCCCTCATCATTGCGACACCAGTTATCCGGAGGAGGCGAGCCGTCATCGTCAAAAGGCTAAAAGTCTTTCTAGTTAAGAAACTTACCCAAATAGAAATGATTTTAATTGTCCTATATTTTTTCGGTGAAATTGAATTAGCCAAGATAGATATACATTTCAGCCATTGAACTATTTTAAATTAGGACAGAGCATAAAAGCAAGCTGTAATTGGGTTATAATTTTTAGAGATGTCTAATAGAGAAGCGATTCTTTGACCTTGTTTCTATGGAATTTAAACTTGTAAGACACGAAGAGTTGATAATGCAAAATACTAAAACACCCACAGTCGTCTGTGCTGCGGACAACAATTACGCAATTCCTCTTGGCGTAATGCTTTACTCCTTGGCAGAGAACCTGAAAGAGGGGAAAGCTTTTATTTATGTTATTGATGGGGGAATTACCAATGCTAATAAAAAAAAGGTGATTCGGTCACTACAAAAATTAGAAGTCGAAGTGGTACTTAACTGGCTAAAGCCTCAAGAAGCAGCGTTCTTTACAATCGTGGAAAAACTTCCGACTTGGGGTCATGTTACTATTGCCGCTTACTATCGTTTATTAATTCCTTATCTCTTACCCCCGTCGATTGAGAAAGTTATTTATCTAGATTGTGATTTAATTTTGAAAGAAGATTTAAACAATTTATGGAAAATTGATATTGATAATCAATATTTATTTGCGGTGCAAGATATGGGATGTCCTCTAGTGTCAAGTAAAAATGGCTTAAAAACTTATCAAGAACTTCAAATACGCCCAGATACGCCATATTTTAACTCTGGGGTAATGATTCTTAATTTAAAAAAATGGCGAGAAGACGATATGTCTTTTAAAGTTATTAATTATCTAGAGGAAAATGGGAGACGTCTCCGTTACTGGGATCAGGACGGTCTCAACGCTATTTTGGCGGGCTGTTGGGGGAAACTGGATCCACGCTGGAATCAACTTCCTAATAAATTTTCTTCTTGGCAAGAAAGTCATTTTTCCGAGGAAGTTTATCATCAGGTTATGGAAGCTCCTTATCTAATACATTTTGCATCAGATGATAAACCTTGGAAATTTAAATTCTCTCCGTTAAGGGATACAGAAAAGCAATTTTTTGAATACTTAGATCGAACGGATTGGTCTGGATGGCGACCGAAAGAGGCATGGAAAAAAAGATTAGAACGATATTTTAACAAGGCTCTAGCCTATTTCAAAACCAAATCAGTTAGTTCTAATATTTTCTAGCAAAAGTTATAATTTTTTAGCCATGATACTTGCAAAACTTAAAACTTATATCTCTCGATTAGTCGGCAAAAGATCGGACAAACAGTCAAAGTTCTGGAGCATTTTTAAATCACCTAGTCTTCGCTACAAAATCTTTAAGGATAAGCTCGATACACTGCTGTATAGTTTATCCATTTCACAAGCGCATATTTTCTTTGTTCAAGTAGGTTCAAACGATTCTAGCTACGGTGATCCCCTACGTTATTTTCTGCTAGATAAACGTTGGTGTGGAATTATGATAGAACCCGTTGACTATGTATTCAAAAGATTATGCTCCAAATATGGTGATTATGGTCGATTTAAGTTGGAAAATGTAGCGATTGCCGAGGTAAACGGGTTTAAAGACTTCTACTATGTTGAAGAGACAGATTCCCCTTTGCCTGTTTGGTACGATCAAATCGGTTCATTTTCCTTATCTCATGTCTTAAAGCATATTGATTTTATCCCAGAACTAGAACAACGAATTCGGAAAACTCAAGTGGAATGTATAACGTTTGAAGAATTATGTAACCGGAACTCGGTTCGCACTGTAGATTTAATCCACATAGATACGGAGGGATTCGATTACGAGGTACTGAAAATGATAGATATTGATCGGTTTCAGCCTAGTTTAATCCTGTACGAGCATAAACATCTTTCCGATAGCGATAGGATATCCGCTCGGAGTCTCTTGAGCGCACGAGGATATCAATTGTTGCAGTTAAATAGTATGGATACTGTTGCCGTTTCTGTAAAAGCATTGGAAAACAGAAAACCCTTAAAGTGGGCGTGGAAAGTGATCACTAAAAATTTATCTTATCATCAAAATTCAGCGAGCAATTAATTTTTACAACTGCTAGAACTCGCCAAATAATAAGTTGATTAGTTTGAGGTGATAAAATATGGTTAAGGATACACTCACATTTGCCAAAATATCACCCAGACAAAGCACCATTGACGTAGGAACAGCGCAAAATGTAGAATGCTCTAGACCTTCTCAATTTTACACTGTACGCCTGATATTTTTGCCCTTCTTCCAATCCCTGAAAACGACAGTTTAAGCATGGCATGGAGGGTTAAAAACCCATATTCTCCCTAAATAATCACGATTTTCTCATAACTACCCCTCGATCGTTGTGCGCGAGAAAACGGATAATTGATTCAGTGATTAGGCAAAAGGGGGTTAGGTGTTGGGGTTTTTTCCTTTGTCCCTGAAATACCCCTCCACCCCAACAGTCCATAATCCCTACATATAAGGAGAATAATTAACTATGACCGAAAATAGAGGCCCGATTCCCGTAGTTGTCAACGGTGCAGCCGGCAAAATGGGACGGGAAGTCATTAAAGCCGTTGCTCGTGCCGACGATATGATCTTAGTGGGTGCAGTCGATCGAAATCCAGCTTTTCGAGGTCAGGATGTGGGGGAAGTGGCCGGTTGTGAACCCCTAGAAGTGCCGATTCTCGACGATTTACAGAGTGTTTTAGTCCTGGCAACTCAGGAAAAAGTGCAGGGGGTAATGGTGGATTTTACCCATCCCGACGGTGTTTATGACAACACCCGCAGTGCGATCGCCTATGGAGTGCGTCCCGTGGTGGGAACTACGGGATTATCGGCGGCACAACTGCAAGATTTAGCCGAATTTGCCGAAAAAGCCAGCACTGGCTGTTTAGTTATCCCCAATTTTTCCATTGGCATGGTTTTACTACAACAGGCTGCCGTGCAAGCATCCCGCTACTTTGATCATGTAGAAATTATCGAACTGCATCACAATCAAAAAGCAGACGCACCCAGTGGCACAGCCATTAAAACCGCCGAATTACTGGCCGAATTAGGTAAAACCTTTAATCCTGCCCAAGTTTCCGAAAAAGAAACCATCCCCGGTGCTAGAGGCGGTTTAACTGCTGAGAACATCCGTATTCATAGCGTGCGTTTACCCGGTTTAATTGCTCACCAGGAAGTCATTTTCGGTTCCCCCGGGGAAATCTATACCCTTCGTCATGATACCAGCGATCGCTCCTGTTATATGCCGGGGGTTCTCCTTTCTATCCGCAAAGTTACTCAGCTGCAATCCCTCGTTTACGGTTTAGAAAAAATCCTCTAAATCGAGACATTTTAGAGAAAGGAGAGGAAAAGGGCAAAGAAGAGAAATCTTGACAAATTGCCCTAAAAATGCTATCTGCTGGCTTTCCTATCCCCAAGCTTTAGACTGAGAAATTGAAGAAGTACCACAAGTCATTGAGGGACAAAATTGAGTGAAAACGGACAGTATTTTCTATCGTCTCTTTGAGACTTTTCCTGAAAGTTTCTTTGATTTGCTCAATCTTCCCCCAGAAACCGTCAATCATTATCAATTTTCCTCCCTAGAAGTTAAACAACTCGCTTTTCGTTTAGATGGGGTTTTTATTCCCGATAACCTGAATGATCCGATTTACTTTGTTGAGGTACAATTTCAAAAAGATGAACGGTTTTACTCACGCTTTTTTAGTGAAATATTTCTCTATTTTCATCAAAGCGAGTTAAGCCAGAATTGGCAAGGGGTGATCATTTATCCCCATCGGGAAATTGAAAATAGTCCCAAATCTCGTTATCAAGAATTCTTTGAGTCAGGCCGAGTTAACTGTTATTATCTGAATCAGTTAGATGAGGGGGATTCTCTGGGGGTAAAAGTGTTACAATTAATTGTAGAATCGGAACAAAAGACCTTAGAACAAGGAAAAGAACTGATTCAACAGGTTAGACAACAATTCCAGGAGTCTTTAAAAAGAGAGGACATTCTAGAATTAATTGAGACAATTCTCATTTATAAATTGCCCAAATTAAACCGTAAGGAGATTGAAAAAATGTTTAGTTTAAGTGATTTAAGAGAAACTAAAGTCTATCAAGAAGCTTTGGAGGAAGGCCGAGAGGAAGGCCGAGAG
>NZ_JADBTB010000203.1:0-28528 GCF_020246405.1 Microcystis sp. M083S1 | reverse complement strand
ATTCTCTCTCCGGGTAATACCCAAACGGAAATGACCAGAAAACTACTGTTTTATGACCGTTATGGTGTGGAAGAATACTACATTTATAATCCCGATAAAAATGATTTGGGTGGCTGTATTCGTCGGGAAAATCGGCTCGAAAGTCTGGAAAATCTCGATAATTGGGTAAGTCCTCGCTTGGGCATTCGTTTTCAATTGGCCCAACCAGAGTTACTCTTGTATTATCCCGATGGTCAACCTTTCACCAGTTACAACGAAGAACGACAACGGGCCGAAACGGAACGACAACGGGCCGAAACGGAACGACAACGGGCCGAAAGGTTAGCGGCAAAACTGCGGGAATTAAATATTAATCCCGAAGAAATTTAAAAAAAATTATCGATTGATGAAGTCGATCGAGATAGTCTCGATACAATGAAAGTAGATAAATATCAAGTCCACTAGCTAGAGTCGCAACAGTAAGCCCAGAAAAAATGCGCTAGGGCAGGGCTGACTAAATCGACGAAGCAATCGCTAAATAGGATTAATTTCCGTCCAATTCTCCCCAATCCTGAACAGGAGAGGCAGAACCGAAGAATTTCTATAAAATTTCGGTAAGGGTGGAAAAATCAAGTAAGTTAGCGTTAGGGCTTAATCTTCGCCACGGAAAGGTAGAACTATGACAGTTTGTGAATATCGGCCAGGTTTAGAAGGAATTCCCGCCGCCCAATCGAGTATCAGCTTTGTGGATGGGCAAAAGGGAATCTTAGAGTATCGGGGCATTCGGATTGAGGAACTCGCCGAAAAAAGTACCTTCCTCGAAACCGCCTATCTCCTTATCTGGGGTGTTCTGCCCACGGGGGCGGAACTGGAAGAATTTGCCGATGAAATCCGTTATCATCGACGCATCAAGTACCGTATCGAAGACATGATGAAATGCTTCCCCGAAAAAGGCCATCCCATGGATGCGCTACAAACTTCGGCGGCGGCTTTGGGTTTATACTATGCCCGTCGGGCTTTGGATAATCCCGAATATATCCGTCAGGCAGTAGTGCGGCTATTAGCGAAAATCCCCACCATGGTGGCGGCGTTTCAATTAATTCGCAAAGGTAATCATCCCATTCAGCCCAATGATAGCCTTGATTATGCGGCCAATTTCCTCTATATGTTGACGGAAAGACGACCGACGGATTTAGCGGCGAAAGTTTTCGATGTCTGTTTGACTCTCCACGCCGAACATACCATGAATGCCTCGACTTTTTCGGCCATGGTGACGGCTTCCACTTTAACCGACCCCTACGGTGTCATCGCTTCAGCAGTGGGAACTCTCGCTGGCCCCCTCCACGGTGGGGCAAACGAGGAAGTATTGTTAATGTTAGAGGAAATCGGTTCGGTGGCTAATGTTCGTCCCTATGTGGAAAAATGTATCGCCAATAAACAAAAAGTTATGGGTTTTGGACACCGGGTATATAAAGTTAAGGATCCCCGAGCGACGATTTTACAAAACCTTGCCGAACAATTATTCGCAGAATTGGGTTCCGATGAATACTACGATATCGCCCTAGAATTAGAACAAGCAGTGGTGGATATCTACGGCGAAAAAGGTATCTATCCTAATGTGGATTTCTATTCGGGATTGGTCTATCGGAAATTAGGCATCCCTAATGATTTATTTACCCCGATTTTTGCCATCTCCCGGGTGGCCGGTTGGTTGGCCCACTGGAAAGAACAATTAAATGCTAACCGCATTTTCCGTCCTACCCAAATCTACACCGGACAACACGATGTCCCCTATACACCGATCGAACAACGTTCTTAGATTTTATCTCCCATTCTTAATGGAAACACGGTTTCTCGCCTTTGTCAATCTCACCTAGGCGAGATTTTTTGTCTCATTTCCTGTTATATTGATGGGGCAAGGAAACAGTCCATCGGCTTTCAGCTTGGTCAGTTTCGGTGTATATAGGGTCTGCTGAAAAAGTTTTTCGGTGGGGGCAGGGTGTGGGGTGTGGGGTGTGGGGTGTGGGGTGTGGGGTGTGGGGTTTTACCGGTTTTGAGGTGGCCAATTACCTAATTTTTAGGGAAAAAGTCCAGGAATTTTCCCCCTGATCACTCCCATACCTGGTACTTTTTGATTGACAAAAAGTCTAAAAGTCTTACCCAACAAGGTTTTTAGATTTATTCAGCAAACCCTATATAGCCAGGCAAGGTCTTTACTTCTAGATAGTCGGATAGAAAAATATTAAAGATTATGGTGAAATTTTGGCGGGGATTAACGGTATTTTTAATTTCTTGTTTATTGCTGATTTCCCTAACTGCTTGTGGTAATCAAGTTAGACGCAATCAAGTGGTCATATCGGTATTAAGTGACCCAAAAACCTTTAATGCTGTTTTATCGGCCGAATCCCCGAATATTTTTGGTTTAACCTACGAAGGACTATTAACAGAAAATCCCATTACTGGCAAAAAAGAACCGGTCTTAGCAGAATCTTGGACAATTTCCGATGATAATTTGAGCATTATTTTTACTATCAGAGAGGGTTTAAAATGGTCGGATGGTCAACCCTTAACCGTTGATGATGTGGTTTTTACCTATAAAGACTTATATCTAAATCCTGATATTCCTAACAACTACCGCGATAGTTTAAGAATAGGATTAAAAAAAGAATTTCCAGTTATCACTAAACTAGATAATCGCAGAATCGAATTTAAACTACCCGAAGCTTTTGCTCCTTTTTTAGATGCTGTCAGTTCACCGATTTTACCTAAACACGCTTTAGAAAAAACTATTCAGAAAAAAAGCCCCGATGGTAGGTTAGAATTTCTCTCCACTTGGGGGTTAGATACTCCTCCCGATAAAATTGTTTTTAATGGTGCTTATAAACTAAAAGAATATATAACGGGACAAAGGATTATTTTTGAGAATAATTCTTACTATTGGAAAAAAGATGCCCAGGGACAACAATTACCTCATATAACTTCAGTAATTTGGGCAATTGTTGAATCTCAGGATACAACTTTACTGCAATTTCGTTCGGGAAGTTTAGATTCTATTGGGGTAACTCCCGAATTTTTCTCCCTCTTAAAAACTGAAGAAGAAAGAGGAAATTTCACTATTTTTAATGGGGGACCTGCCTACGGAACCCAATTTATCGGTTTTAATCTCAATCAAGGAAAACGCGACGGAAAACCCCTAGTAGATCCAATTAAATCCAGGTGGTTTAATAACTTAAATTTCCGTCAAGCTATTGCCTACGGCATTAATCGTCAAAGAATGATTGATGATATCTATCGAGGGTTAGGACAAGAACAAAATTCTTTTCTTTCTATCCAATCGCCTTTTTACGATCAAACCCTGAAAGGTTACGATTATAATCCCGAAAAAGCCAAAGAATTATTATTAGAGGCGGGATTTAAGTATAATAGTGATAATCTGCTAGTCGATGCTGATAATAATCCCGTTAGATTTAACCTGATTACTAATGCGGGTAACAAAATCCGGGAAGCAATTGGGGCACAAATTAAAAATGATTTAGCCGCAATAGGAATTCAAGTGGATTTTCAAGCGATCGCTTTTAGTAATTTAGTTGATAAACTGAGTAATAGTCTAGATTGGGAAGCCCATATTTTAGGTTTTACCGGTGATAACGAACCCCACGCCCCCAATATTTGGTATGTAGATGGAAATCTCCACGCTTTTAACCAACAACCTCAACCCGGCAGCCCGCCGATTCAAGGCTGGCAAGCGGCGGATTGGGAGAAAAAAATCGCCGATTTATACGTCAAAGGTTCCCAAGAATTAGACTTTGAGAAGCGCAAAGTTATCTATAATGAAATTCAACAACTTCAACAGGAATACGTCCCGTTTATTTATCTAGTTAATCCCCTCGCTTTGGGGGCTGTGCGTAACTGCTTTGAAGGAATACAATTTTCCGCCTTGGGTGGAGCATTCTGGAATCTAGAAGAATTAAAGAAAACCTGTGGAGGTGTTTAATGACTCATTTTGGCATTCTTTGTCCCACCGCTTCTGGACATATTAATCCTCTCCTACCTTTAGGAAAAGAATTACAAAAACGCGGTCATAAAGTTACCTGTTTTCTAACTCTTGATGGTGAAGAAATGGTGCAAGCAGCCGGGTTAGATTTTCAGGCAATTGCACCCGACAAATATCCGAAAGGCACATCAGCCAAAAGTTTAGCCGAAATTGGTCAATTACGGGGAACAGCCGCCGTCCGTCGCACGGTACAATCAGTGACTAATTCTACCGCTGCCCTCTTTGAAACTATCCCTCAAGAGATGCGTCGCTTGGGAATTGATGCCCTAATTGTCGATCAAGTCTCCCCCTCAGGGGGTACAATCGCAGAAAAATTAGCTATTCCCTTTGTCAGTTTTGCTGGGGCATTGGTTTTAAATCGTGACCCGCTTATTCCGCCCTTTATGACTACTTGGGACTATAATCCCTCATTTATCGGGGTTATTCGCAATAAAATTGGCTATAAACTCCTTGACTCTCTGACTCGTCCCCTGAATGAGTTAATCAACCGGCAACGTCAAGAATGGGGGTTAATTCCCTATCAAAACATCAATCAACGCTATTCACCCATCGCCCAAATTAGCCAACAACCTGCCGAATTCGAGTTTCCTCGGTCAAATTTACCCGCTCACTTTCACTTTACGGGTCCCTTTCACGATTCCTCCACCAGAAAAACGATTCCTTTTCCCTACGAAAAATTAACCGGACAACCCTTGATTTATGCTTCCCTCGGTACAATTCAAAATCGCCTACAATCGGCCTTTAATGCGATCGCCGAAGCCTGTGCCGATTTGCCGGTACAATTAGTTTTATCCTTGGGCAATACCGACTCTAACATTCAAATAACCACCAAAAACGCCCTAGTTGTTCCCTACGCTCCCCAATTAGAGCTTTTAACCAGAGCCTCTCTTACTATCACCCACGCAGGCTTAAATACTACCCTAGAATCCCTAGCGCAAGCTGTACCGATGGTGGCCATTCCCATCGCTAACGACCAACCGGGGGTATCTGCTCGGATAAAATGGTCGGGTACAGGGGAAGTGATTCCGATTTCCCGTCTAGAAGCTCCCCGTTTACGAAAGGCGATTGAAAAGGTCTTATCCTTCCCCAGTTACCGAGAAAATGCCCTGAGAATGCAAAAAGCACTACAGAAGACTGGAGGAGTGAAAATGGCCGCCGATATCGTCGAAAAAGCCATTTCTACTGGCCAACCCGTCCTATCGGTATAATAACCAGGGTCTGCTAAAAAAGTTTTTCCTGCGGACAGGGTGTCGGGTGTCGGGTTTTAAAAACGTTATCGAAAACAATTGACAAAAATCGCCCTTTATAACCCGTCCATGGCCTAACACAAACCGAAGAACCATAAAGATTAGATTGAACATTTCTGGGATTTCTGTCTAACAGCAATGGTCAGCGGTGATGAATGAACTAGAACATCGCCGCTTCATCGTGTTAGCTGGCTTGTGCTTAGAGTGTAAGTTTGCGGAGAAATCATGCGTATAGTAACTGATTATTAATACTATCAACAGTCAACGTGTTGACTAAAACACCAACCCGTTGCACGACCTCGTAGGCAGTTTTCTGAGGGACAACAATAATTCCACAATGTTCTCTGCCTTCCTCTATGAATTGAAGATGCAATCGTTCAAAATCAACTCGGTTGTGGGTGACAAGACATCTACCTAAAGAAGCTGCAAATTCTAATTGTTCGCTGTCAGTTTTGCCCAAAGTTGACTGCTCAGGAACAGTGGTGACATCTAAACCACGAGAACGCAGAAGTGTTGCAACTAACGCCGACATATCTTCGTCCATGTAAAGCGAAGCAAATATGCTCATAGCTTACCCAAAGCTGCCTTTACAGAAGGATGCACCAACTCATCGGGGACTTGGTTACGTTCAATGTACTCGTTAATTTCTGCTTGATGATCCAAATAAAAACTCAAGGCATCGAACACTTGTGCTAAGGTCAAATGAGGTAAATGAGTTGGAATTTCCTCTGGCATCACACCTAATCGCCACAGACCTACGATTGCGCGAATAGATGTGCGAGTGCCTTCAATAATTGGCTCTCCACCTAAAATCTCATTGTTTCTGGTGACATAACGTGAAAGAGTGATAATCGTCATGGAATTAGGTCTCTTAGGGAAATCGCTAATTCTATTTTAGTCAGGGACAGACATGACTTGATCATGGCATCTAGTCGCTAGAGGAATCCTAGGCTAGATGTTTTTTCGGCAACTTAACCTAAGACTGGCTCTAATAGTTTGACTAGAAAAAAAAGAGGTGCGTTACATTTCATTAACTACCAGAGCGGCGTACTGCTACCCAGTGCCTTCGGCATCGCACTGACACAAACCGAAGAACTATAAAGATTAGATCGAACATTTCTGGGATTTCTGTCCAACGGCAAAGTTAGCCTGCTTTTGGGGCAGGGATTAGCGCAAAGGTGGTGTTATACTCAGACAAAGTGCAGAAAGTCAAAATCCGTAACTTTCTTGAATCCATGCTGACAACTACTCAATTTGCGCCCCTGCTAAAGCAATTGTCTTACTCCGATAAGCTCTTATTACTTAACTTTCTTGTAGCCGAGTTGCTCAAGGATTCTGGTATTGTACCGATGTCTATTGAAGATGATCTCCCTAGACAAGGTTTACATGACTCTTTTGAGGCTGCCGCCATTCTTGCTCAAGCATTAAAAGAGAAACAAGAATTGACTCATGGCTAATAAGGTAAGATTTGCTTTCACTGAGGTAGATTCTAGTCTTGGGGCATTAAGTGCGCTTCCTTATTTACCATTGACATTAACTTATCAAAGTCAATCCTTGAATGTTTCGGGTCTCTTGGATACTGGCTCTAGTGTTAATGTGTTGCCCTATGAAATGGGTTTAGCTTTAGGTGCAGTCTGGGAAAATCAAAGGCTATCTCTGCCATTAGGAGGTAATTTAGCTAGATTTGAAGCTCGTGCATTGGTTGTTAAAGCTACTGTTGAGCAATTCCCCACCGTAGATTTAGCCTTTGCTTGGACACAAGATAAATATGCGCCGCTAATACTAGGACAGATGAACTTCTTTCTTGCCTTTGATGTCTGTTTTTACAGATACGACTTAGCATTCGAGATTAGTCAAAAATAGTTTGACTGGAGAAAAAATATGTGCGTTACATTTCATTAACTAAGCAACCAGCGATCGCAGTTTCGCCTCAAGCGATCGCCCTATGAAAAGAGATTAATTTGTCTAAAGATTTGCTAAACTGAGGACAATAATCGCTTATTTTCAAGGTGTTAACTAAATGTGGTGGCAAAGTTCTCGGTTAGACCGTATTGAAGCCAGTCTAGAGGCAAGTCAGCAGCGAATAGAGCGAATAGAAAGCAATATTGACAGATTAGCAGCAATCAGTGAGGCAACGAATCGGCGTATTGATCGGTTTGTGGAAGCTACTGCTCAACAAATGGAGGAATCTAAGGCTCGTATTGACCAACTGCAACAAGGGATGGAACAGCTTCAGCGTGCAGTTGGCTATTTTTTAAGTCAGGACGGTAACTAACGATCGCCTTTTCAAAAATCAAAAAACCCCGTTAGCTTACAATCACTTGCTTCAATGAATGAGCATGGTACTACGGCTAGAGAAAAAAGAGGTGCGTTACATTTCATTAACTACCAGAGCGGCGATCGCTGATCTATGATTTGAAGGTCAACACCTTGACCTTGGAAAAGGTGATATTGTGTACCTAGTTTATGACTTGGAGCAAAGTTAAATATGCAAGACGAGCAACTTGACGCAAGTTCAAATCCAGTTTCTGAGCAAGGTACAAAACCAACTGTCGAAATAAATGTATCTAGCAAAGATACGAGAGCTTCTTTGAGGGAAAACTACGGTAGTGAATTCAAAACCCACCTTCTAGAGCAATATAAGCTCTACGTCGAGATGGCAGACAGAGTAAGTTCAAGAAGGGTTCAAACAGCCAGTTTTTACACATCTATACTGTCTGCTCTTCTAGCTTTACTTTCTATCACAAGCAATAAAGAGCTTTTTCAAGGTCCACAGAGCTTTGTTCTTCTCACCACTGCAATTCTTGGATTATGCCTCTGCGTAGCCTGGTCTGCAAACATCAATTCATACAAACAGCTTAATTCACTAAAATTCAAAGTTATTCATGATATGGAAACTCACTTACCATTCCCGTGCTATGACATGGAGTGGAAAATTCTCAAAGAAGACAAGAACAGGCGACGTTACTTTCGCTTGACCGCAATTGAGCAGTACATTCCCATAATTCTTGCCGTTCCTTATCTATGTTTATTAGTTTACTCCTTGGTCAAACTTTTCAGTTAACTGTTACGGTTGAATTACTCAAGTTAAGCAGTGGAACGAGAGCATTATGAACTTTGTATCGTTGAGAATTTAGTTTCTTTGATCTTGCATTAATTAGACCTTTGTTGCCAAAGGCATACTCAAACTCAAACTGGTTTTCTCTGACTTCTTTACCAAGAATTGAAAGAGATGATAAATGCTCAATTAAATAATCTAAAAACTCCTCTGAATCAGACAAGTTAGCATCACACATAGCAATATATAAAGTATCTCTATCAATCACTTGTGGACAGTCAACTAATTGGTAGAGAAATTCTTTAAGCTGATCTATTGTAATACCATTTTCAACCATCATTGATGTAAAAACCCATGATGAATAGTTCTTATAAGCCGACTTTATATCTTCTTCTTCAATGGTCAAATGACCTCTAGAAATAGCTTTCTCATGAGCATTTTTAAAGAAGTAAATAATGTCTCTCGGTCGTGGTATTAATTTCTCATAAATATAATCTTTTATAGGAATATCATCAACTGTTTTAACAATGTACTTGTCCCATAAACCTTCCGCAAGCAGTTCGTTGCCACTTAATTCAACAAATCTTTGCTCTATAATTCTAAACAAAACATCTTTGTCGGCTAATTCTAGCAGATTAGTATATTCAACTTTGTCAGGTTCTCTAGCTGTATCGAGAATGTATCTGAATATGTCACTTCTTAGAAAAATAGTCAGATGAAAATCTATTTTTTTCTGTTGACCTTTAACCCTAAATGAAGATAGTTCCCTGACAATTCTTCCCGTAACACCAAGCAATCCTAAAATCCAGTCACTTTGTAGATTAAGTTTATTACCTTTCTTCCATGATTTATCGAGGTTATCGATAAGTACTAAAATTTTTCTGTCTTTATCAAATAACTCCGACAATAGATTTCTTATAGTAGCTAAAGTTTCTTCATGTATAACCTCAGCCAATCTTATTTTGAAATCTGAAAATTTTTCTCCCGCATTAATTATATTGGTTTTACGAATATTCTCTAATACCTCTTCTAATCTTTCAGAAAAATCCTTTAGGAATAGATCAGCATTTTCCTCAACGAAATTCTTAAAATCCATCTCAGCTTTTTTGAGCGCATATAATGGTTTCAGATTAATTTTTAGGTAAATTGACTTGGCAACTTCAGTATAAATTAAGAGTTTCCATGCACTTTCAACTAGATAACTTCTTTCATATTCTTCTGAAGGAACTTGTAATATTTTAACCAAAGCATCTATTTCAAAATTTATCGGCTTAATTAAGCAAACATGATTTCTAGAATCTTTTTCCAAAAGGCTTTTTAAAGAATATAGTGTCGCAGTTTTTCCTGTTCCCTTTCTTCCAATCACTATATTATAGTCGTTCTTAATAAGTGTTGATAAGCTGAACGTTTCAACGTAGTAATCTGGTAATTCTTCACTTTCGTGTTCTGCCAAAAATTCGCCAAAACTAATTTGTTGAAAATCTGTTGTCTTTTTCTTGATCTCCCGACTAATGCTCTGCTGTGAATAGTATTCTAAAAGTCGCTTCTTTAAAGGATCTAGAAATTCAGAAACTATCTCTTCGCATCGCTGTTTATTATCGTATGTAATTAAAAAATCTCTATAATTAATTGGAACTTCATAAGGTTTTTCTGCAAGCATCAAAAGCTCTAGATCATAGCCTAAAGCTAAACCAGCAACGAGCGAACATTTGGAGTTTTGGAGTTCGTGTCCCTTTCGAGATGTTGCAGAGAACTCTATTAAAGCAGCATTACTCAATTGCTCTAGATACCACTCAATAGGTTGAACTCTACTTTCTGATGAATCATCTATAGTACAAGGGATTTTGTAATCTGAAATTTTATTGGAAATAACACGACTATATGGGGTATCAAACTGACTCTTTAGGAAAAGCAAAGGTTTACTAAACCCAGCACCTTGTCTTTGTCTTTGAATTTTATAAGGATTAGAGTCTGAGATGAAAGAGGTAAAAGCTTGTAAAATATCAGAGCTATTAACATATTTGTGATAACCAGTTGTTGTTAAAGATGAAAATTCTTTATATCGCCTTACTGATTCATTGTGTGAATAATCAAGTATTAAAAATATAAATTTATTCTTTGCTATCGCATATCCAAGCTCAAAAATAACGTTATCACTGAAGCCTGTTAAATCAGCACAAAAATAGTCTGATTCATCAATGGCTCTTGTTACCTCATCAATGATGAGCTTACCGTTGACAGTGTAGCTTTTCCAAGACTTTAGTAAGGCAATTCCAGAATTATTGACAAGCATAATTGCTTCTTCAATTGACTCCCCCACTGATTTAGGCTGACCACTGTAAGCAAAAAAACCAGTTTTCATGCTACTAACTCCTTATGAAGTACCCGCTATAACGCTGGTATCAAATTATATTTAGCTACTTATCCTAGCGTATTTCCCAACAACTTGCCGCCTCCAAAGCAACCTCACGACAACTCCATACTTAATATTGATGGGTCATTTTAAAGACTGTCACCACCAAGGACGGAGGAGCATAACTGTTGATTATACGGAAATTTTCGGCATATCACCCCATTTTAGGGCCATCGCCGGAACTTTTCCGCGTATCATAACCAAAAGCGTATTAGCCAGATTAAACAACCTCTTTTAAGTAGATTCCTAACAACAAGCTGCAATAAAATAGACTTTTCGGGAAGTCTAGCACTAATTCTTCAATCCACCCCACAATTACCTAATTTTCGGGGAAAAAGTGCCTAAAATTTCCCCTCGATCGCTCTTATGTCTGGCACTTTTTGAGGGCAAAAAAATCTAAAAATCTTAGCCAACAATGTTTTTAGATTTATTCAGCCAACCCTAAGTTAAATTTTGAGTTGATCGATTAAATCGCGCATAATTTTGGCCGAATTATGTAACTGTTCCGTTTCTCTGGGACTAAGAGCAAGATTCAGGGTTTTAATCACTCCTTTCTCGTTAACCACCGAGGGAATACTTAAACACACATCTTTGAGACCGTATTGACCATCAAGGAGAGTGCTAATAGTGAGAATTCTTTCTTGGGAACGTAAAATCGCTTTAACGATATCCGTGGTAGCTAAACCGATCGCATAGCTAGTATAACCCTTGCGTTTGATAATTTCATAGGCGGCGTTTTTAACCTGAAGAAAAATTTCTGTTAAGCTTTCTTGGTCGGCTGCGCTTAAATCCTGCCAATCTCCTTCTAGTAACCTTGCTCCTCCGATATTGGCCGAACTCCACACAGCAAGCTCACTATCCCCGTGTTCACCGATAATATAAGCGTGGACGTTACGCGCATCTACATGGAGTTGGGTGGATAAAAGAGAGCGTAAACGGGCAGAATCTAGCACCGTACCCGAACCAATCACCCTAGAAGGCGGAAAATGGGTGATTTTCAGGGTAACATAGGTCATGATATCGACGGGATTACTCACCACCAAAATCAAAGCACTGGGGCAGTAAACAGCCACATCCTCCAGAATACGGCGAAAAATCGCCACATTTCGCTCAAGGAGATGTAATCTGGTTTCTCCCTCTTTTTGGGCAGCCCCGGCAGTAATAATCACCACATCGGCATTTTGTCCCACATCGGCCACGGTTCCCATTTTCAAGTCTGTGGGTTCAATAAAAGGCATTCCGTGCCTTAAATCCATCACTTCCCCTTCGACTTTATCCGTGGCGATATCTTGCAGAATTAATTCATCAAAACAGTCTTGAATTAACATCGAGTAAGCGCAGGCCATCCCCACCTGACCAACACCGATAATTACCCCCTTGCGAGGACGCAGAGGAGCGGGTTTTTCAGCGTAGGGATTGGGAGTAAATATTTTATCTAGCATAGATTTTTGCAGTTACTGGCTCGGTAAGCTCATTTTAAGGGGAAAAGGTTAATATCAGGTAAAAAGAGACTATCAAGAGATTTTGAGGCCATTATCGGCAATTTTTTTCTGGTAAGTAGCTGGTTATAATTAAATTAAAAATGGATTTTAGGTTCGATCCCCCCTGCCCCCCTTGATAAGGGGGGTGTCTGACAACTTTTAACGCCTACCTACTTAATTGGTCGGACGAATTTCTTGTCTTTGATTCCCTGACCCCTAGTTTAAGAGAATTGAGGGCTGCTGACAGCTTCAGGCTATATCCTAAAATTAGGAATAAGGTTACAGTAGGAGGCGAACCGATGATCTATCACATCACTACAGAAAGAGGTTGGCAAATAGCTCGTGAAATGGGGGAATATCGGGCGTATTCCCTAAAAAATGAGGGATTTATCCATTGCTCCACCTTAGAACAAATTCCGAAAGTTGTGGCCGCTTTTTATCAAAATCAGCCAGACTTGCTGGTTTTAGCCATTTCTCCTGAACAATTGCAGTCCCCGGTCAAATGGGAGCAGCCCCAACATCCTAACCCAGAAAATGCCACTTTAGAGCTAGAAAAAGAGACCTTTCCCCATATTTATGGTGCTATCAACCTAGAATCGGTGGTTTTTGTCAAACCCCTACAGGAGTTGCTCAATTCCTAGAACTAAATCATCTAACTCTTGGTAATCGGGGAGAGTAGTATCAATGCTCAACCCGCGCCGAATCACAAGGCGATCCCACTGTGGTCGCGATAATAGCTCGCTAAAGTAGCGAGCCTTGAAAATTAACAAATTTGCCTCTAGACCCGTCTTAATGCGCCCTAAATGGGGCAATCCGAGCAGATTTGCTGGGGTGAGGGTGACACTATTTACCCAGTCAGCGTAGGGTGTGTCGAGATGGGCAATCCGCACCGCTTGGGTAAAGACTTCTAAACCATCGTGATCCCCAAAACCATAAAAGGGATCGCGACAGTTATCACTGGCAAAAGCCACCGGAATTCCCGCTTTTTTCATCTCTTTTATCTTAGTTGTCCCGCGCCAAAAAGGGGTTTTTTCCTCTTGACGATCCTGTAGGTAGAGATTGCACATCGGCAAGCTAACGATAGCAATGCCCGCATTTTTGACTAAATTTAGGGTTTCTTGGATTATTTCAGGGGATTGTACCGCTAAACTGCAACAGTGACCACAGATGATTTGTCCGTCAAATTGCTCTTTGATAGCAGTACGCGCGATCGCTGCTAAACAGGTAGAATCGGAATCGCCGTTTTCATCCAGATGAAAATCGAGATTTAAACCCCTTTCTTGGGCTAATTTGAAGGTAATATCAATTTGTGCCTGTAAATCTGGATTTGTGTAGGCTACTCCCCCTAATATGCCCCCAAATTCGGCAATTTTATCGGCTAAGGCCGCTCCTTCGGAGGTTTGATAGTAGTCAAGGGAAACTAGAGAAACCGCTTGCAGGGTGATTTTACCGGCCCATTGTCGTTGCAATTCTGCCAAAGCAGTTAAGCTAATCTGTGCCTGTTGACCAAAAGAGTCGATATGGGTGCGAATAGCCGCAGTTCCGTGGGCATAACTGCATTTAACGCCGAATTCCATGCGACGATACACATCCTCTAAGCGCCACTCCCGTCGGGAATCCTCTAGGGCCATTTTTAAGGCGCCGTCAAAAGTGCCATCATGGTTAGGACAACGCTGCCAACTATGACCTTTATCGAGATGGGTGTGCATATCGACAAAGCAAGGAAAAACAATCTTTTTTTTGAGGTCAATAACGGGAATATTATCTTCGGGGGGGATTGTTGAGGTAATGCGATTAATGTTACCGTCATTAATTTCCAGATTAACTAAGGTTAATCCCTCGGCGTTTTGGGGAGAGAAACTCTCATTTTCTAGCAGGGAAACGGGAATATGAGCATTTTTGAGCCAGTAGCGCTCGCTTGAGGGAATCATAAGACCTCTGGTAAAAATCAAAAATTGTTGTTAGGGTTAGGAGTCGGTCGTCGGTGCATCTCACATTTGCAGGAATACCGACAATCAGCAATTATCAGTAACTCTTAGATGATTACAAATGTATCAGCAGCTGCGTGTAAGCATCCCACCGAAAAACTAATGCGCGGGGGGTTTGGGGGCGGCGCCACGCCCCCAACGGGGGGTTTGGGGGGTAGAACCCCCCAAAAGCTTGGATTGAGTGATAAAATCGGAAGTAATGCCCAATCTTAGCCGAGAGTTTCCCCGTCAAAATCCCAATTGGTAGATGTACAAAAATGAGATGCAGCCTCGGTCGTCGGTCGTTAGGAGAATTAAGAATGAATAATAATCAATTAAGGGGTATTAAGTAAGGAGTGTTCAATGGCATTAACAGTGCTATCTTTTCCCTGATTAATGTTTACTGATAAACCGGTAGGCGTGGCTTTAATTCCCAGCCATAAACTGCTAAAAATTCCTTTAATTTATCGGGGTGTAAATGGAGGTAATCGGGATTAACTTCATCGATAAGGCCAATACCGCCTAAATCCCGCGCTCCTGCCGCTAAACAATCCAAGAGAAAAAGAGGATCGGGTACTAGATTCGGGGGAATTTGAATGACAATATCTGGGGGCAAAATTTCCCTCGCTTGTCTAACCAGATCGGGTAATTTTTGCAGATCAAAAGGATTATTTTGCCACTGTTCTCTTTTACCCGGATTATAGGGTTGTAGGATCACTTCTTGAATATGTCCCCAACGTTGATGAATAGTGGCAATAGTTTCTAAGGTTACTAAGCGATCGCATTCTGTTTCACCAATTCCTAATAATAACCCCGTGGTAAAAGGAATTCCTAATTCTCCCGCCCATTGTAACTGTTCTAAGCGCAGGGATGGCACTTTACTAGGGGCATGACGATGGACAGTATTTAATAAAGTCACTGTCATTTGTTCTAACATTATACCCATAGATAGATTGACATTTTTCAGTTTTTCCATCTCGGCAAAAGTTAAAATACCTGCATTGGTATGGGGATAAAAACCCATATTTAAAGCCAATTCTCCCAAATTATAAATATGCCGAAACCATAACTCTCGATTGGCTGCTAAAGGATGAACTTCCCCGCTAAGAATTAAAATTTCCGTAATTTCCGAACCCTGCAAAGCAGTTAAAATCTCTTTTGCCTTGTCTAAACTTAACCAGCCATCAGTGCCTAAATCCCTGCGAAAATTACAATAACTGCAACGATTGAAACACTCGTAGGTAGGTACAAGGGTATGAGAGGGACTATAGGTGACAATTCTTGACATTTTTTTCGGGATTGCAGTTCATTACGAGCATTCAAGGGCGATAAAATTTGCTATCGTGGGGAGAATTGCTGTTTTATTCACTTAAAAACACCCTCCCTTTTCGCTTCCTCCTATGATTTTCGATCCTGCCAGTCTTCCCTCCCATCGTCAAACGATTCGCCCGATTAGCGCCACAGCCCTGCACGGAATTGTATTTCAAGATAACAAATTAATCGCTATCGACGCAAAAAACGGCTATTTATACCAAATTGCCCTCGATAATGGTCATACAAGCGTACTTAATTCCCATCGCTGGCAAGAATTCGTCGGGACGACGGGATTGGCAATCGATGATCAAAATCACCTCTGGTTTACTACCCGCGAAAATCTCTACTGCTGCACTCTCGAAGATTTTACCCCGAAATTTTTTACCCGTCTTCCCTACACCGCTAACGGAGTCGCCGTAACTGGTAACACAATTTATGTCACTTGTCAACGTTCTGGACAAATCTTTATATTTGATCGCCAATCGGGACAGGAAATTACTCGTTTGTACGCGCCTGGTATCGGCATCGAAAATATCACCATTCGCGGGGAAGAACTTTGGTTAACGGATACCCTAGAACAAACGGTTTACTGTCTTGATCGCGCCACGGGAGAACAGCTTTTTAGCATGATAACTCCTTTTGAATCGCCGACGGGATTAGCATTTTATCGCGATGCGAACAGTGGCAAGGATATCCTATATGTGGCCTATGCTTTCCAGGAACCCTTTATCCGCGATAATCCCAATTCCGAACAGGTTTACGAACTTAGTTATCGTCCGCGTACTTTTGTCCATCCTCTATATTTTCACTACGATCCCGCTAAAAAATACGCCCTTTCTAACGGTTATCTGATTGAATTATCCTACGTCGAGGAATTGGAACCTCTATATAATATCGAACTAAAAGATGTGGAATGGCGCATCGCTTTACCCTTAGAAACACCACGGCAAAAAATTCGCAGCGTCGAAGCGGTGGGATTGCCTTTTATTGAAGAAATTCAAGACGGGCAGCGGGTGGCAGTATTTAAGTTCGATAAAATAACCGCCAAACAACGTCATATTTTTGGTTGGAAAGTAGTCCTAGAAGTGTGGGGAATTAAATACCAAATTACCCCCCAAGATTGCGAAGATTTACCCCCCTTACCCGCCGATTTTCCCGATCGCTATTTGATCGATAATGATGATCTGGCCATGAATACAGAAATTATCCTCAATGCTGCCGAAGAAGCGATCGGTCGGGAAACCAATCTCCTCAGAAAAGTTTATAGTATTCGTAACTACGTCTATGATCAGCTTTCCTACGGCATCAAACCCAACATCGACACCCCCGA
The DNA here is from genome assembly GCF_020246405.1 of Microcystis sp. M083S1. Lineage (NCBI taxonomy): Bacteria > Bacillati > Cyanobacteriota > Cyanophyceae > Chroococcales > Microcystaceae > Microcystis > Microcystis sp. M083S1. The sequence continues at coordinate 11,685 of NZ_JADBTB010000203.1, read as the reverse complement.
TATTGCCCTGCGGCGCGGAGTGGGTTCCTGTGGCGAATATGTGGGTTTATTATTGGCTTTGTGTCGTCTCAATGGTATTGCCTGTCGCACAGTAGGACGTTATAAATGCCCACCCCATCCCCTCGAACGTAATTTACCCCTCGAACCGGATTACAATCACGTCTGGATGGAATTTTATCTCCCCTCTATCGGTTGGGTTCCCATGGAGTCCAATCCCGATGATATTTTTGAAGGCGGTCCCTATCCCAATCGTTTCTTTATGGGTTTAGCTTGGTATCACACGGAAATTGCCAAAGATATCCCCTTTGAACGAATGCTGAGTGAAGGACAACCGGTGTTAAAAACCCAAGTTCCCATCGGCGATTTAGCGATTAATCACGTTCAATTCGTCATTCTTGAGGAATTAGCCCCAAAAGACTAGAATTCTGAGCCATCATCTAGGATGCCCATTTCTCTATCTCTGGCTTCTTTGAGTTCTTTGACCATTTGCAAACCCGCGCCCACACAGAAGCCCAAGGCTGCCCCGGCACCGGCAAAATAACGTCCATAGATGATTTGATAGTTATAGGGATTTTTATAGTTGACTTGGCTGGGATTGCGTTCAATGCGGCTAATGCCATAACCGATACCTGCCCCGACTAAAGCGGTAACAAGGCCTGAAAATAGAACTAGACGAAAGTTCATGATCTTATCTCCCGATGGACTCTGACTTTAGATTATCGCTGAAAATTAGTTCCTGGCAAGCGATCGCAATAATTTGTTAAGTAGTCGTGCCAAATCAATTTCCCTTGAGATGTGTAATTAATTTTGCTTAGGTACTTATTAAGTAAATAAACTGGCATCAACCCGAAAATATGCTCCCAAAGACCTAGCTTCTGACTGATTGATGCTACGTTGTCCACTGATTATTTGCTCCACTGCGTCAGGGGAACCCAAAATAGTAATTAGCTCTGCATATTCTATATCATTAGCTTCTATAAGATGTTGTAAAGTCGCTAAAGGATTTATGTCAGGAATTGGATAATTATCTGCCTCGAACCTTTCGATCAAACTAATCAATAACTCCAGTAAAGCTTCCTCCTCTAAACTAAGTTCCGAGCGATGTTCCAACTCTTGAGCAATTGCGATCGCTCGCTCGTTTTCCGCCTCTGTGGTGATTGCTTTTGGTTGATAGTGAGCGAGTAATTCTCCATAGGTTTTAGAATTAAAAGTAAGCATCATTTTTCCAATTTCCTTTATCGTACTCGGCGTGGGTAAGAATATATTTAATATAGATAGTCTGTCGGCTATAAACTAGATCTACAATTAGACGATAGTGATTTCCTTTAATGTTAAAAACAGTGAAATTACCAACAGATTCAGCACTTTTATAAGTGGCTTGCACATCGATTAGATTTTGCCATGCTGCTTTACTAGCGACTCTATACCAATCATAGAGAGACTCGCAGGAATTAGCGTTGGTCATACAGAAATCGCGAAGTATTCGACGGCTAATTACCCGCATAATACAAATATACCTCTGGCAGTTTCTGTCAATAGCAATTATATCTCAATACCTAGGCTAACTCAAGCCGGCGGGCTGATTTGCTCACACTTTACATCCCGTAAAATGGTAGCACTTGGGGCTAGTGGGGAGGTTTTCCCGCTTACCAGCTAAATTGAGAATATCAGGGGCATTGATGCCTAAAGGGAGACAAAATGTATTAGGCTAAAAACTAAACTATTTTGGCAAGATTTCTTTGAAGACCTCCTCAGCCTACTTATTGGTTTTCCACGGTAGTCGCGATCCGCGTCCAGCCATGGCGGTGACACAATTAGCAGCCTTAGTTCAGGAAAAAATTAGTCAACCCGCCGAAAGATTGGCGAGTAAATCGGAGTTTAGCCCATCTATAGCGGTTATAGAAGCAGATAATCGGGTATTAGTAGGGACTGCCGCCCTAGAATTAGCGATAACACCTCTCCATCAACAAATAGAAGCTTTTGCCCAACAAGCACAAAGCCAAGGATGTAACCGGTTGCAGATTATCCCCCTGTTTCTCCTGTCGGGGGTTCACGTTAAAGAAGATATTCCCGCAGCCGTGGCCAAAGTGCGATCGCCAATTAAGCTAGAGTTAAAGCCCCATTTAGGCAGTTATCAGGGCATAAAATCGCTGTTATCCCGACAATTTGCCGATTTAAGCCACCAAGACCGCATTTTACTGTCCCACGGTAGTCGTCGCCCCGGCGGTAATCGGGAAGTGGAAAATCTAGCGGCGTTTTCTGGAGCAATTACAGCTTATTGGTCGATAGAACCGAGTTTATCCCAACAAATCGAGAGTTTAATTGCTCAAGGTAGCCAAAAAATCGCTATACTGCCCTATTTCCTCTTTGCTGGTGCAATTACGGACGCGATCGAAGCCCAAGTTTTTGAACTAGCACAAAAGCATCCAAATGTCAATATATTTTTAGGTAAATCTTTAGGGGCGACGGGGGAATTAGCCGAGATTATTGTTGAGGAAGGATGTGGATGAAGCGGGCAGCGATCGCTTTAGGCGGTAATTTAGGAGATTCAGCGACAATTTTAGGGCAAGCTTTAGGGGAATTAGAGCGAGTCAAAGGAATTAAACTAGAAGCTCATTCCCAATGGTATCAAACCGCGGCCGTCGGCCCTCCTCAGCCCAATTATCTCAACGGTTGCGCCATTGTGCAAGTGGATTTATCGCCCTTAGATTTACTGCATAAATTATTAGAAATCGAGCAGTTATTCGGGAGAGTCCGACGGGAAAGATGGGGACCGCGTACCCTCGATTTAGACTTAATATTTTATGAAGACCTGATCTTAGAAACGCCCGAATTACAGATACCCCATCCCCGCTGCCGAGAACGGGCCTTTGTGCTGCTTCCCCTGGCGGAAATTGCCCCCGATTGGCGAGATCCCGTAACCGGAAAAACTATCCTTCAGCTATTGGGACAATTGGGATTGGGGGAGTAGGATGTTAGGTGTTAGGGTTTTAGTGGAAAACTTCCCTAGTTTCTTTTCACTGATTACTGATTACTGTTCACTGATCACTGAAAAGTCTTCCCCTAACCCCAGATAACCTCATCTCAGTTACCGCCCCGAAACCCTACAATAAAGGCAGCAGCATCAATAAACAGTAAAAAAATCAACCGTGACCAAGACCCCATCGCTCGAGGAAACTCATTACAATCAGGCTAAAGCTAGTTTACAACAGGCCTTAACTTGGTATGCCAGTTTTCGCCGCCATTGGAATTATCCCCCCGATCCCCAACTTCAGGCCGCCGTTAAACAGGATTTGCAGTCCCTCAAATCGGCCTTAGATAAACTGGATGAAACGGTGATTCGGGTGGCAGCCTTCGGGTTAGTCAGTCGCGGTAAATCCTCGGTGGTAAACGCTTTAGTCGGTCAAAAAGTCCTGACAACTGGCCCTCTGCACGGGGTGACACGCTGGCCGCGATCGGTGCGTTGGATACCAGCCACGGGTAAAATTCAGATAGAATTAATCGATACCCCCGGATTGGATGAGATTGAAGGGGAAGCACGGGCGAATATGGCCAGAGAAGTCGCTAAAAGTGCCGATTTGATTTTATTTATCGTTGCGGGGGATATTACCCGCACCGAATACGAGGCCTTAGGAGAATTGCGCCGGGCTAAAAAACCGATCATTTTGGTGTTTAATAAGATTGATCTCTATCCGGAAGCCGATCGCCGTCAGATTTTTCAGCAGTTACAGAGATTAGGAACCAATCGGGATGAAAAAACGTTAGAAGATTTGTTAACTAGCGATGAGATAGTTATGGTAGCCGCCGAACCGCAACCGATTCCCGTCCGGGTGGAATACCCCGATGGGCGCGTGGTGACTGAGTGGGAAACCCCTCCCCCCCAAATTGAGGAGCTGCAAGATAAACTCTTAACGATTTTAAATCGGGAAGGGCGATCGCTACTGGCCTTAAATGCTTTAGTGCAAGGGCAAGAAGCGGAAGAAAATATCGCTAGAAAAACCCTGGAACTTCGAGACAGTCAAGCGGAGGAAATTATCTGGCAATACGCGAAATATAAGGCTTTAGCGATTGCGGCCAATCCGATCGCTATTTTAGACCTCCTAGGGGCTTCAATCGTCGATTTGACTCTAGTTCGGGCTTTAGCTCGTTTGTACGGCTTGCCGATTACCAGTCACCAAGCTGGTCAACTCTGGCGGACTCTACTTTTGAGTAGTGCGGGGTTGCTGGTGGGGGAAATCCTCAGCACTGTGATTATCGGTTTGGGCAAAACGGCGGCGGCGGCGGCCAGTATTTTTGAAAATCCCACCTCTTTAACCCTCTACGGTAGCACCGCTCTCCTACAGGGGGCAATTGCTGCTTATGGAACCTATATCATCGGAAAAGCCGCTAAAATCTATCTAGAACGCGGTTGCAGTTGGGGGGCATCCGGACCGAGTACGGTGATTAATCAAATTCTCGCTCAAGTTCATCCGCAAACTATTTTATATCGTTTACGTCTAGAACTAGAGCAGTGATTTTAAAGGAAAAAGTAGAAAGGAAAAAGGAAAAAAGGCAACAGTTATCAATTAAATATTTCCTCCTGATGACCGACTCCTAATTTTAGAAACTTAATTTTTGACAACGACAACTAGCTAGAAATATTGAGAGAAAATCATGTCTGCTGCCCATAAGTCCTATATTCCCGTTCCCGTTTCTCGCCAAAAAAGCCAAGCGAGTCAACGCCGTCCCCAGTCACCAGTAAATCAGGCGACCCCAACGGCTAAACCGGCGACTAAATCGGTGGAGAGAGTTCCCGTGGCCCCGACACAAAAACAATTAGCCTCGCGTCAATTACGTTCCCTTTGCCTCCTAGAAAGAATAGTGGCCGTGATTACTTTTTGTCTGTTGGGTTCGACTCTGGGAATATATGCTTGGACGGTATATATTCCCAAGGTTTGGGACAAAGAATTTGGTAAACTGGAAACACTGCAACGTCACGAGCGCCATCTTTTGGCCACCAATGAAACCCTTAAACATCAACTAGCTCAACAAGCAGAAAAACCCGAAACGGGATTGACTCATCCCCAACCCTTCCAAACTATCTTTTTACAGCGTAAATCTGCCCCGAACCTGAAACCTGCCCCCGCTTCTCAACCCCAATCTACCGTCAATTCTCGACCCAGAAGTGCCTATTAACAGTTATCAGTTATCAGTTATCAGTTATCAGTGGGTAAGTTAAAAGTTATCAGATGTGAGTTTTTAAGTGTGCAGTATTAAATAGAAGTTTCCTACTGTCTTTTCACTGATTACTGGTTACTGATCACTGCTCACTGTTCACTGGTTACTGCTCACTGATCACTGAAAGATACTTCTCATGACTGACACAAAAAGACCCAAATTTAGAGGTAAAGAAACTCGATCGCCCTCTGGCAGGATCCGGGACAGAAAGTCCTATTTAAACGCCAAAAAACAGCAACAACAGTTAAAAAAATTGCCTTTGAGTAACGGACGATTGGTGGCGGTGTGGTTGATTTTAGTCATGGGTATTTTGGGGTTAGCCTGGCGATTGTACCAATTACAAATAGTACAAGCACAGGAATTGCAAAAAAGAGCCAGACAACAGCAAACTACCAGTATTAGACCCTATATTCCCCGACGGGCGATCGTCGATAGTAATGGTAATGTTTTGGCGACCGATCGCTTGATTTATACTCTTTATGTACACCCAAAACTGTTTGCTATTCCCCCAGCAGAAGTGGCTGATAAATTAGCTCCTTTATTAAATATTCCCACTAATCAACTAATTAAAAGATTTAAAGAAAAAGAAACAGGAATTCGTTTAGCCAATCAATTAACCGAATCCGTGGCTAGGGGCTTAAAACAATTATCTCTTGACGGTGTAGAATTAGAGGAAAAATACGCTCGTTATTATCCCCAAGACGATGTGGCAGCTGACGTGATTGGCTATGTAGATAAAGAACATCGTGGCCAAGCAGGATTAGAAAGAGGTTCCAGTCAGTTATTAGAAAGAGACCCTTTTTCTGTCAATACAAGACGCATGGGAGACGGGCGAATTTTACCAGCTTTTGTTCCCGATGGTATCTTTCAATTCGATGAATTACAGTTAGAAGTAACCCTCGATTTAAAACTACAAAGAGCCGCCAGGACGGCCCTACGAGAACAGCTAAAAAAATTTAATGCCAAACGAGGGGCTGTCATCGTCATGGACTCCCTTGATGGTTCTCTTTTAGCCCTAGTTTGTGAGCCAACTTTTAACCCCAACGAATACTATAAAGCCAATGTGGCTCTATTTAAAAATTGGACCGTAGCCGATCAGTACGAACCGGGGTCAACTTTTAAACCAATTATTATCGCCCTGGCTATGGAAGCAGGGGCAATTAAAGCTAATACAGTAGTCAATGATCCGGGGGCAATTACTGTCGGTCCCTGGACGATTAAAAATGCCTCTAAACAGGGTTATGGGGCGCTAGATATGGCCCGAGTTCTGCAAACCTCTAGTAACGTGGCCATGGTGCAAATTGCCCAAAAAATGGGGCGAGTTGATTTCTATAAAAGTTTATTAGGATTGGAAATAAATCAAAGGGTTGGCGTAGATTTACCCGGAGAAGTGGCAGGATATCTCAAACCCGAACCAGAATTTCTGGATAATGCCATTGAATCGGCCACCGCTTCCTTTGGTCAAGGTTTATCCCTAACGCCCTTAAAATTAGTACAAATGCACGGTGCGCTGGCCAATGGTGGCACCTTAGTGACTCCCCATGTGATCAAAGGATTAGCCGACGACCGCGGCCGTTTGCACTGGCAGCCCGATTATCCCAGCAAAAAAGTCTTTTCTCCCACCGTGGCCCGGCAAGTGGTGGAAATGATGGAAACCGTCGTCAGCAAGGGGACGGGGGTAGCAGCCCAAATCCCTGGTTATCGCATCGGAGGCAAAACGGGAACCGCACAAAAAGCTAGTCCGACGGGGGGTTATCTACCTAACGCCAAAATTACCAGTTTTGTCGCGATTTTACCGATCGAATCGCCCCGTTATGTGGTTTTGGTGGTGGTGGATGAACCCAAGGGTGCCAATACTTTTGGCTCCACTGTTGCCGCTCCCGTGGCAAAAACGGTGATGAATACGCTCATTTCCCTCAAAGGTATCCCCCCCACATCTAAGGTCGTTCCGGCCGGTTCTGCGACCAATAAACCCCCGCGCCATGATTAATTTAAGTGTTGAGGAGAAAAGCCGCTAAATTGTCCGGTAACTCCCATTCTAAATAGGGTCTGCTGAAAAAGTTTTTCGTGGGTGTGGGGTGTGGGGTGTGCGGTGTAGGGTTTTACCGATTTTCAGGTGGTCAATTACCTAATTTTCAGGGAAGAAGTACCTGAATTTTACCCCCGATCACTGCAAGGGTCGGCACTTTTTGAGGGAAAAAAAGTCTAAAAGCCTTATCTAACAAGGTTTTTAGATTTATTTAGCAAACTCTACTTAGGGCTTGCGGCAAAAAGTACGGGCGAAGCATTCGGATAGAAAATCTACGGTTTCACCGATAGGTTATTGCCCGAATGCTTCGCCCCTACAGGACGCAGGCCGATGAAGACGCAAGGTTTGGAAGCACGATTCTCTCAAAATCTTGCACCTGTTTCGCGAGAAAAGCCACAAAACCCTTACCTTGCCTACATTTAACATTTATTCAGCAAGCCCTACTCATCGTTTTTGTTTTAACGTTGAACCGATTCCCAACAGTCCGAAACCTAGCAATCCTAACATCGCGGAAGGTTCGGGAATGGGAGAAGCGTCAAGGGTTATAAGATCGAAATTTGCCTGCTCTCCATTAGAGGTCAGACGAATTTGTAATGCCTGCCCTAGTAAAGAACCGCTGCTACCACTGGTATAGCTAACGGTGACAGGTGCGAAAGTTTCGGCAGCGGGAGTAATACTATTGTTAGAGGCTAGAACTGTAGCTCCGGCTAAAAGTTCGATATTGTAGCCCGCAAAGGCAACATTTTGTCTGTGTCCGACATACACACCCAAAGTATATTTCGTGTTCGCTTGCAAAGTTTCGGTAAGTGTCTGGGAGATAGTTCCCCCGTTACTCCAGGCTACTTGATTTCCATTAGGAAGAGTCGGTGATGGACCGTACCAAAAACCAGGAACATCGTTTTCACCTAAGCCTGGATTAATAAACCCACGAGCCGAAGCTCCTGCGAACGTCCAGTTACCGGTGGTACCTATACCTGTATCGAGAATCCCCGATGGGTCAGTGATGATCGGGGCTTCAAAGCTATGATTCGCTATGAAAATAGATGCAGCCCTAACTTGCCCCTGCGGAACAATCATCAAACAAGAAGATGCGATCGCTATCTTGAATAATCCTAGCTTATCGCTACTAGCAAAAGACATTAATTTTGCTAATATTTTTTGAGTCATAGCCTCTATACTCCAAAGGAAGAGATTCTAGATTAATCATAGCAACACTTCAAAATTTCAGCAACACCAAGCACTGATCAATCCGTTTTTAGAGCTAATTTTGACTCTCGGTCTAATCTGCCTGTCTTTCTTGCTGTGACTCGCTTATAAGTTTTTAGGGATGTCTATTGATTGACCATAGGAATACTAAGAATACTAATAGATTGAACGTTTAGGCTCCACACAGAAGCGATTATACTAGAAACAGGCCATACCCTGTCAAGAGTAATGTTCCAAGAACTCGAAGCTATATTTGATCGGACAGTGCTTCAACCCGATGTTCCCTTAGAGCTAACGGTGGGTACGAGGGTAAGGATTCTTTTTGAGAGCGCATTGCCCAATGAAGTCAAACCGCCTAAAATGTTTCTTAAAACTGCCCAGTTTCTAAAATAGGGTGAGCTTGATTAGTCGGGGAAAATTGACCAATATTTGTATGGGGAGTTACCAACTAATGCTTACTTCTCTTAATCGCATTTTCTCGCCTATAGTATCCAGCGTTTTGCTTACCATAATTATCTCCAGTTGTCAAGGCACAAATGTATTAACTTTGGCGAATAATTCCCAGACAAATCAATGGCAAAAAGTGACCGTAATCGAGGGTTTAGAGCATCCCTGGTCGATGGTTTGGCTACCTAACCGGGAAATCCTCATCACAGAGCGTCCCGGTCGTTTAAGAGTGGTTAGAGAGGGCAAATTAGAACCAAAAGCCATCGCTGGAGTTCCCGAAGTTTTTGCCGTCGGACAAGGAGGATTGCTCGATGTGGCAATTCATCCGCAATTTGCCCAAAATCGCTGGATTTATCTAACTTATGCCCACGGAGACCAGGAGGCTAATCGTACCCGCGTCGCTCGTGCGGTTTATGATGGTGCAAGTTTGCGAGATGTGCGGGTTATTTTTGAAGTTTCCCAGGCAAAAACTGGCTCTCAACACTTCGGTTCGCGGTTATTATGGCTACCGGATGGCACTTTATTGGTAGCGATTGGGGACGGGGGCAATCCTCCCCTACAATTAGCGGGGGATTTAATTAGAAAACAGGCACAAAATCGGCAAAGTCATTTAGGTAAAATTATTCGCATCAATGACGACGGTTCTCTACCTAAAGATAATCCTTTTGCGGGTTCTAAAATTTGGAGTTATGGTCATCGGAATATTCAAGGAATCAGCTTTGATCCGATGACTAAAAGAGTCTGGGCAACAGAACACGGAGCGAAAGGAGCGGACGAATTAAATTTAATTGAAAAAGGTAAAAATTATGGTTGGCCAGTGGTTTCTGCCAGTCAAGAGTACGGCACTAATACCCCAGTTTCCAGCGAAAAATCTCGACTAGGTCTGATCGATCCGAAAACAATTTGGACACCTGCAATCGCTCCTTCAGGATTGGTCTTTTATACTGGTAATCGCTTTCCTAATTGGCAGGGAAATTTATTCGCCGGTGGTTTAGTTTCTAGGGATATTCGCCGTCTGGAAGTGGATAAATCGGGTGAAATTATCAATCAAGAAGCGATTCCCATCGGTCAGAGGGTGCGGGATGTGCGTCAAAGTCCCGAAGGATTTTTATACCTGCTCACCGATGAAGGTAACGGTCAATTAATTCGCCTTGAACCGCCATCTAATTTGTAAAAGTTCACAGAAATTATTATGGAAGCCCTGAAGATTTTTTAGCGAATTCTAGTATAGTTATGTTTGTACGGGAGCAAGCACTCGATTTATGAAGAAAATTTTACAGTTAGTGGGACTGGGTTGCATATTACCTATGTTCCTCGCCAGTGCAAGTTTAGCGGAAACAGTGGTGGAAAAAGTGGCTCGCACGGGATTTTTGACCGTAGGAACCCGTTTTGATGCGATTCCCTACTCCTACATTGATGATAAGGGGGAATTAGTCGGCTATTCTATGGATGTGTTGGAACGAATTAGAAAACGATTGGAAACTCGTCTCGGTCGTCCCGTCACCCTGCAAATGATTGAAGCTAATCAACCCGGAGAGAAAATTAATCTCATTCGTAGCGGGGACATCGATATCGCTTGTAGTACGGCTTTTACTTGGGAAAGGGCGAAAGTTGTCGATTTTTCCATCAGTTACAGCATTTCTGGGATTAGGATTTTAGCCAAAAAAGGTAGCAATCTCTCCACTCCTCAATCCCTAATCGGTAAACGCATCGCCTTGGTTCCCACTTCTGCGGCCGTGGATGTGATTAAATTAGTACAACCGCAAGCGACAATTGTTACCACCTACAGCACCGTAGAAGAAGCCCTCGAAGCTTTAAAAACTGGTAAAATTGACGCAATAGCGGGGGATAGCATCTCTTTAGCGGGAACAATCCTCAGAGATAACCCTAAAATCTACGAAATCGTCCCCGAAGAAGCTCTAGCTAATTTTGGCATTGCTTGCATGGTTCCCGAAAATAACTCTACTTTTTTGGATGATGTCAACTATGCCATTGTTAAAATGATGCAGGATTACATCACCAATGATACGGCCACCGTTAGTCAAATCGATCGCTGGTTCGGTAGTCAAGGCATGGTTCCCATCCCCCCAGAATTATTAAAGGGGTTTTTTGCCTTCAAAGTTATCGAACACGCCCAAATTAATCCCCAAGAAGCCAAATAGGAGCATAAATTCAGGTGAATATCAGCAATAAAACTGGTTTAGTCGGCTTTCTTCTCGCTTTATCTGCCTTCGGTCTGACTAGCACCGCTCAGGCCGCCTCAGACGAGGCTAATCCCATTGAAGCGCGTTTAAGTCGTCTATCTAGCGCTGTACGCGAACGGGTTAACCAACTGCCGGAAGGTACTGCCGATCCTAGTTTACAAGCTTTAGGCTGGGGAGATGGTGGCAATCGCGGTTGGGGGAATAGTCGTGTCGGTGGTTGGGTAGATGGTCGCGGTGGTAGTTTCGTTAATGCGCGGCCCTGGCGTAATGGTTGGTCTGACGGTGGTGGTTTCTTTAATTCCCGACCGCGCTGGGGTAATGGTGGCGGTTTCTTAAATCGTTGGTAAGTAAGGTTGGGTGAGGGGATAACTTTATCCCCGTCCCAACCCCGGTTTTACGATGAAATCTAGGGTGATTATTTTGAGGCAGAAAGACTCCATCGAGACGAAAGGAAAGTTGTTTGACTTCCACTGAGTCAAAGCGGTAGTTATTGGCTTCGCTGATAGGGAGTTGAATTAATTCAAAGAAGATAGAGGGGAATGATTGAAAGAGTTGATAAAAAATCGTGTCAGTTTTCATGCT
>NZ_JADBTB010000202.1:0-15174 GCF_020246405.1 Microcystis sp. M083S1 | reverse complement strand
CATTTGCCGTTGAGATAAATTTCCCTCCTGACTAAGTTGGTAGAGCAAGTTTCTTTGTTCTATGTTAAGATGTTGGTGGCTCATTTTGGGTCTGATTTGTTTTTGTTAATGATCAGACAGTACCTGATGAGCCTTTCTTTATCAACTCTTGAGGTTGATGCGTTTCATTTTTGAATTGGCGCAACTCTTACCCGTTTAATCTGTTGTTCTGAATAATAAACTAGGTTCTTCGGTTTGTCTTATGCAATGGACGAGGTTATAAGGAATGAAACCTTTATAGAGACAGACATTGCCGCAATTTTTGTCAATTGTTTGCGATCTGGAGCGAACTAATCAATTAAATCTCTTGCCAGATAAGGATTGAGTCGATTTATGCCCCCACATCGAACCATACCAAGTCCCGAAGAGCCATAAACTAATGTCTTTTGACTACACCATAAATCAAATTCTCCTGCTTTAAAACCGTCAGTAAATCTGATTTTACGTCGATCATCTGATAGTTTGTAGCCCGTTAGTTTGTATTCAACCGAACGGCTATACTTTTTGAATCGAGGAAAACCCTTTTTCCCCGGTATCTTAGCATGACAATTCTGGTAAAACCTAGTAATTGATTGCCAGGCTCTATCAGCAGCCGATTGACGAGCTTGAGAGTTTAATTTGTTAACCCAAGGGGTCTCTTTATTGTTAGCTAGTACCGAGCAAAGTTTTTGGAGATCATTGCGGGTTGTCCCCTTATTGTCCATCCAATGACGAACACAAGAGTTACGCACAAACTGAGAAGTTTTGATAGCTTCATCAAGCCGTTGATATTGCTCTGGTGTCCCATTTTTTAACTTGGCTTCTACGACTAGCATCGATTAATCCTCGACCCTGTATCAATTAAGTATAACACAGTTTACCTACAAATGGTAGAATTAAAATCGTGCTTCGCAGTCAATATCCTGGTCGGATTTCATCCCCCGCAAAGGTGAGTATCTTGTCGAAAAATTTAGCGGGGGCATTCATCCGACATTTTAGGTAAAATATAGTCAAGACTAATGTATGATTCTACTTGTAAATTTATCGCCCTGGAATATTCGAGAGATTTAGCCACTTGGTTATTAGGTAAACCTTTAGATTTAACCGAAATTAAACCCTCAGAGTTGTCATTGGAGCCGATAAGAGCCGATAGTTTAATCTTTTTAGAGTCAGAAGAATTAATCTTACATATTGAGTTCCAAACCGACCCTAAAGAGGATATTCCCTATAGAATGCTCGATTATGCCACAAGACTCTATCGACGCTATCAGGGCAAACCTATCCATCAGGTAGTGATTTATCTAAGGAGGAGTACCTTACCCCTAGTCAGACAGAATGACTATCAACAGGGAAAAACTTATCATCAATTTGAGGTGATTAGACTATGGGAACAACCCTATGAACCCTTATTGCAAGCACCAGGACTATTGCCCTTTGCTATACTAGCTCAAGCTGAGGAGCAAGAGAATTTACTGCGGCAAATCGCCCAAAAAATCGAACAAATCAGCGACAGTCGAGAACAAAGCAATCTGGCTGCCTCCACCGCAATTCTCGCTGGATTAGTATTAAACAAAGACATCATTCAACAATTGTTGAGGAAAGACATTATGAAAGAATCTGTCATCTATCAGGAAATCAAAGAGGAAGGAAGACAAGAAGGAGAGGCTAACCTGGTTTTACGTCTATTAAATCGGCGTATAGGTGGCATTTCTGCCGAATTATCTGCCAATATCCAAAGTCTTTCTCTAGAAAATTTAGAAAACTTAGGAGAAGCTTTATTAGATTTTCAGTCAGTAGAGGACTTAGAACAATGGCTAGAAAATGAGCGTTTTTAACTAATTTACTGCGGTTATTTTTATTCTATTAATTCCCTCTATTATCATTATGTCAGATCATCAAGCTAGTTATGCCGTCAATGCAATGTTAGGTCGATTGTATTTGAAAAATAAGGCGTTTCAGTCCCTAAGTTTTGAAGAACAACAGTCGATAGTTTTGGACATAATTAAAGAATCATTCCGTTGCGATGTCAATATCGGTGAAATTCTCAGTAATGAGTGTTTTTCTGATTTTGACGATGTTGAAGAACAGAGAACAATAGCAACGATATTTCAAATTTGTTCCTGCTGTCGTCAAGCATCAGCTAACGTACAAGACTATGGAGATGATTTTAGCAAAGCAGGAATTTGTTCCGCTTGTCTTGCTAAATATTTCCCCGATGGATATTAGAGATAATTTAATCTCAACCTAGGGATAATCAATATTCAACAATTGTTGAGGAAAGATATTATGAAGGAATCTGTCATCTATCAGGAAATCAAAGGGGAAGGAAGACAAGAAGAAGCCATCAATTTGCTTCTACGTCAATTAAATCGGCGTATAGGTGGCATTTCTGCCGAATTATCTGCCAATATCCAAAGTCTTTCCCTAGAAAATTTAGAAAACTTAGGAGAAGCTTTATTAGATTTTCAGTCAGTAGAGGACTTAGAACAATGGCTAGAAAATGAGCGTTTTTAACTTTACTGTCCAAATAAAACCGAACTATTACCAGATCCTTGGAACAAGATCCAAGTCATCAGCAGATTAGATACAAAAATCGCTAAGAGCATAGTGACTACAGCTGCGGTCGTAGCTTGGCCGACTCCTTTAGCACCGCCATCGGTCGTTAAACCCCAATTACAGCCGATAATCGCGATTAAAGCCCCAAAAACCACCCCTTTAATTGGTCCACTCAGCACGTCTCCCACGCGCAGAAAACCGCGAACCGAGTCGAGAAAAACTGAATTAGCAATTCCGTATAAACTTTGGCCGACCAGCAAACCGCTACCCAAACCGATCAGCAATGCCATAACACTCAAAGCGGGAACCATCAGACAACAGGCAATTAAACGGGGCAGCACCAGATATTCCACGGGATCGGTTTTGAGCATATAGAGTGCGTCGATCTGCTCTGTCACCTTCATGGTACCGATTTCCGCCGCAAAAGCCGATCCTACCCGACCGGCTACCACGATCGCCATCATAATCGGACAGAGTTCCCGACCGAGAGCAAGGGCCAAAATTCCCCCCACCATACTGCCGGCACCCAAGGCTTGGAACTCCCGGGCCACTTGGATAGTAAAGATCATCCCGATCACCGCAGCCGTGATCATGGCTATAATCAGCGAGGCGGGCCCGGCTGCCACCATTTGTTCTTGGGTGACGCGCCAATCGGGTTTGCGCGTGAATAGGAAGTAAAAAACCCTGCCGGTTAATAGTACCGCTAACCAACAGCGCCGAAACCAGGAGCTTAATTCCTTGCTAAAAATTGCCAATAAATCCTTCATGGCCCTCAAAATCGATCGGACTAGAGAAAAGTCTATCCTGTTTTGTCTTCTAACTCCCATTCCCATGCTATGGATAGTGCAGAATTTTTGTACTAGACCTCTGGCAGAAATCAAAAATCTTCCGTTAGGTGAGGAGTAAGGAGCCAGTAGTCTCGGAGTCAGGAAAATTAAGAATGAGCATTAATCAATTAAATGCTCTATTTAGTGATTTTAGGCGATTTTATGCCTATTTTTCTCATTTTTGCCCTCTCAAAAATTAATTATGGAAGAACTCTAGTATAGACCTCGTTTCCACACAGAAACCAGAAGAGCCGAATAGATCAATGAATTACTTTTCATTCCCAGAAAAAGCGATTGATCAGATGCTTTGATCTTGTACGCACAAAAATGTATATATTGATGATATGGTCTTCGACTGGGACAACAATAAAAACCAAAGCAATCTCATCAAACACGGTATCAGTTTCGAGGAAGCGATCGCTATATTCGCTGATCCTTCTATCCTGACCTTTGAGGATACCCGATGCAACTATGGGGAAACGAGATTTGTTTCAATAGGGCAAATAACGCTTGCCACCCAAGAAAAGAAAGTGATCATCGTAGTTATTCACACTCAAAGCATTCGTCTCATATCAGCCAGAAAAGCCAATGAACGGGAGAGAAAACGCTATGAGCAACCCTGAATTTTCCCTTGATATGCCTCTTAAAGAGCGACAAGAGAAATTTATGGAAATGTCCGATGAGAATATTGATTATTCAGATATTCCTCCCCTAGATGATGAATTTTTCAAGAATGCTAAACTGGTCAAACCAAATCCACAAACAGAGCAAATTAGTATCAGGTTGGATTCAGAAATCCTTGAGTGGTTTAGGAATCATGCTCAAGAAAAGAGCTATCACGACCTAATTAATGATGTATTACGAACCTACGTCAAACATCAATCGCAATAGCCGATTATCTGCCGAGTAAAGAACCTCAAGAAGCGGTTATAAATGGCAATGATTACAAGCTCAATTGCAGCGTTTGCCTAAATTAACTTGTAATATGGTAATTTTTTGTTTATTTAATCTAGAATTTAGTCGTTGATCGAAAGGAATGATTTCTTTCATCATCAACTGGTTTCTTCTTTCTTGATTGTTTGTGGTAGTCATAGCGCCCGAACTTGACAATAATCCTAATTATTATAGGCGATCGCCTAATCACTCACCACAAAACGCAATCGCCTTCTAACTAATGAGAAGATAAGGGATAAGTCGGTTGATTAGGGTTTTTATTAAGGGTTTGACAATCTGCTAAGTATTGTTCAATAACAGTTTTAAAAGCTTGTTCTAGTAGTCTGTCAAGTTTGAATTGAGGGATAGAGTTTTTTTAATTTAATACGAGCATCAGCAGTAGTAAATCTCCAGTCAACTGAATTTGACTTTTCATTTCGATTTTCTTCCCATGCCTTAATTTCTTGTTTTAAACTATCCATGTCTGGGATACGACGATCGAGACATTGACGATTCAAAACGCTCAACTCAATTTCTGCCATATTTAACCAGCTGCCATGTTTGGGAGTGTAATGAAATTCGAGTTTATCTAAAATTCTCTTGGCCTCTTCCGGTTCAAAGGCTTTATATAATGAGGCTTTTACATGAGTATTTAAGTTGTCTTGAATTACTCTAATTTTCTGGGCATCCGGATAACGCTCATCAACCAAATATTTCATTTGGTGTGCATAATCGCTCGCCGTCCTTTGTTGTGTAACTTCTACATGTCGCCAACCTTGTAATGGTTCAAAAAACATAAACATATTGGCTACACCATTACGCTCATATTGATAGTCATACCTTTCTGGTTCTCTCGGTTCGGCTGGTATTTTCTCTTTTGTTTCTTTGACTAATTGTTTACAACTCTCATCAAAACACAGCCAGGGATTTTGCTGGTCATACTCACTATGATAAATATCCAAGACATCTTCCATGGCACAGACAAACTCCGCTGATTCTTTTGGGGGAATGACCCATGATTGATTCAGCCATGGTTTCAATTCATTTTTTTTAAGGTTTTTCTGATGGTTTCTCGTGATATTTTTTCCACATATTCAAGTTCGACCATTTTATCTGCCAGCATTTGAAGTGTCCATTTTGCTCGTCCCGTTGGTGTTTCACTACAAGCGATGGCAATCAGATATGCTTCCTTTTCCCCATCGATAATTTTGGCACGGCGATGTTCTTGCTTTTTTCGAGTTAATGATGATTCAATTCCTGACTCGACAAATCTTTGTCGTACTCTCTCAATGGTGGCTTGAGCAACATTTAAGGCTTCACTAATTTTCGAGTCAGTCCAACCACCTTCCTGTTGATTGACGTCTGCTAAAAGCAGTATTCTGGCATGGTTCATTTTGTAAGCTGCTATTTTTCCTTTCTTGGTTAGCTGCTCGAGTTCAGTTCTTTCGGAGTCTGTTAGATCTACAATATATTTTTTCTTCGGCATTTTTTTGTCTGAAGTTGGATAACTTCTTCCAGATTAGCTCTTTTTTTATCCCTCAAAACAAAATTGATGCTCTACTAGTTCATCAACGGAAAGACCATCAAAAACGATAATATCTTCTATGTTGATGACACGACCAAAAAATAAGCGATCGCTTTCATCGTATTCAATCACAGCTTCATAGCCTTTGTATTGCATCATCGTTTTTTTGCTGTTTTGTGTTCGTTGGCTAACTATAGCTTGACTGCTAACCCACTATCTTGATAGTACGAGTGTTAAAATCAATCGCAGGAGCTAAAACTGTGATCGCTGATTAATTGGTAGTTATTAAAAAAATGCAATCACTATTTCAAAATCATACGATATAGCAATTCTAGAGATTATTATTGATCTTTAAAAATCTCATTATCTTTATCTTAAGATAAAGTTTAATCTACTAAATCTTCATAATTAGTTACTCGCTCTCTACATAACTTAATAAAGTTAGAAGTTTCTTCATCATGTTGCTGATAAATATTTTTTGCTTTATTCATTTGTATATCTTCGATTTTTTCTTTATTTCTTTCTCTAAGTCGGATATATTCAATCATTAAAGCTTCAATATTTAGCTGAAAATTTTTTAGTTCTTTCATTTTTGAGAGTTCTTTTTCTGCCATTTTGCCAAGATTTTCTTGATTCATTCTATCGATAGTTTCTTTCTCAAGCAGTTTTTCATAAAGACCTTCTTTCGACAAGATTTTTACCAAAACTGGAGCAATTTCAATAATAATTAATAACAGAGTAATTAATTTATTTGTAATAGCAATAGCAGGATCATCTTTCGATAATGCTTCTAGGGCTGAGATACGATCCAAAAGACTTCCTTCTTGCCATTCCTTTTTTTGTGGTGTCTTGACACTCAAAATTGATTTTTGTTTAATTAAATTATTTTTTTCCTTGAGTAAATCTTGGATTCTACTATCCAAAAAAGTAACACTTTTTTCTATTGTTTCTACATTTTTTTGTCTTTCTTTTGCAATAGTACCGACACCGGGTTTACCTGTCACACCTTTACCTTCTATTTCTTCTATCGCATCTATACGAGCTTTTTGTAAAGCGTCTGAAGCTTGATTTTTTTCTCTTGTGAGATTGTCAATCTCTTCATTGATTTTATTGATTCTTTTGACATCTGGAGTATCTTGATCTTTTCTGCTTTCTTCTCTTTCTCTTTCTCTTCTTTGTTGGCTAATTTTTTGATTGATTTCACTCTCAAACAATCTTAACTCTAGAGGTTTAGCAACGATAAAACCTAAAAGAATCGCTATGCTTAAGCGAGTGGCAGCTCCTACCCAAAATTGTAGTTTTGATGAAGACTTATTTTGACTAGCTGTAAGGATAAAAAAGCGATCTAAGTTAAAAATTATGCTACCCCAAATAAAACCCAAAGAAATTGAAATTGTTAAAGAGCCAAAAACCGTAAAAAGTGCATAGCCTCCTGAACAAAAAGCCATTATTGCCGTGAGAATAACGGTGGTGCCGATAGACTCATATTTATACCTTTCTGTGCGACAGCTTTCTTGAGACAAAATTTCTTGATCTGCACCAGCAGACCAGATTAAAAGTTTTTGTATAGAATTGAGTCGTGTTTTAGTTGGCACTTGATTACCTTAGTTAATGGTTATACTTCTTAATTCAGAGCAAAAATAAAGGAATTAACGCTCTCTGAATTTAATCATTTTCAGAAGGGGGGAGAATCTCATATTCTCGTGACATATTAATTTGCTCATTTTGTCTTTTTGATTTCAGGGAGTCTCTTAAGATTTCTAGGAACGCCATCTGCATAGCACTGGCTTCAACAATCCCTCCACCACCAGAAGTATTACCACCACCGCTACTAGCACCAATAAACACTTCTGGAAGTTTAATTTGGCTGTTGGCGTATGCCTCAGCCCATTTCCCTTCTGATTCTAACTGAGCATAAATCGCAGGACTAAGAACCTGAACTCTTTGACGAAACTCTTCCATACGAATGCCAGACTCAATTTTCTCGTCTTCGGTTTTCATGTCAGATTCTGCCCGCATCCGCTTTAACTCAAGCTCATCTTTTTCTTGTTGAATTTGTGCATCTGCTTTTGATTCCTCAAGTTTAGCTTTAGCATTAAGAGTTGCTACCTCTAAATTACTTTGAGCCTCAACTATTTTGATTTGAGCTTTGTTTTCCTCTTGCTGTTTGATGAGAGACTGACGGGCTTGTTCAGTTAACTCTTGTCGTTTATAGTTTTCGGCTTGTTGTTTCAGAATTTGACGCTCTCTTAATAGCTCCTCCAATTCATCAGGCAAATCAATGTCTGTAATCAAAGTCTGGATTGACTGTACGCCATAATCATTAAGTGCCTTTTTAATAAAATCTGCTGCATGCTTTTGAATAGCGCTTCGCTTACTAAAAAAATCAAGAGCCTCAAAATACTGAGCGGCATTCTGAAAATAAGAATTCACTAAAGGGGCTAAAACTCTACCGACTAAATTTCTGATAGCAGGAGATTTAACAGATTTCTTATCAGTATTATCAAGAGCATTAGAATAATCTAGGCTCAAAGGATCAATTGCTTGAGTACCGACTTTGAGAATCATTTGTGGAGCATCTTTTGTTGCTATGCAGATAGTCTGAGTTAATTGCAACTGAAAAACAAAACCATCTTTTGATCGAAGTTGTAATGGCTCAAGGATTTTATCATAATTATCCGCATCTTTTCCTTCCGCTTTAGACCACTCTAGGATAATCTCGTTTGTCGGAACAACATGAACACTTTGAATTCTTCTGTTTATCGGATACTTACTTGGTAGAAGGGGCTTGCGCTGTACGCCTTTTTCTCCTTCTTTTGAAAGCCGATCATCATTTTCTGACTCGTTATCTTTGCCGACATAAGAAATAATCACCCCGACTTGCTCGGCAAGAATTTCAATCAATGGTACTTGCTCAACACAAACAAACCAGGGATTGAGAATCCAGGAACCTTCCTGTAAAAATTCTTCCTGTAAGCCTTTATAGCCCCCAGCTTCGATAAATTTTTGAGGTTTCTGAAAATTATCATGACCTTTAATTGTATCCCCAGCAATTACACCTTCAGGAAGAGTTTTTCCTTCAAGTGTAGTAACAATACCGATTTTGTCTTTGGCCACAGTATAAACCTTTAATTCTTCAGGGTTTACATTGTACTGAGTGGCATTAGCAGAAGTAATAACAGTAAACAAGTCGGTGTTGATCTGATAAGTCCTGGCGGGTAGAACTGCCAACTGCTTACCACTTTCACCACCATTTTTAATAAAAGCGTCAGCATCTTCAAAATTTTGGCATTCAACAACTTTACCTAAATTCCTATCTTCGGGGCGGGTTGCTCCATCATTAGCCACAACTAAGCCAATTTCTCCTTGGGGAACTTTAGTGACTGAATCAATTTTAATTTCAAACAAATCAGTATTAATTTGATAGGTGCTAGGTGTTAAAAAGGCTAATTGTTTACCACTTTCTCCGCCACTATTGATAAAAGCTTGAGCATCTTGAAAATTATTGCATTCAACAACCTTACCAAAAGTTCGATTTGGAGGCAACGGCTTGCCAAAGGTAGCCCGAACCAATCCTACTTGATCCTCCGCAATGCGAATACATTTTACATTTTTTACTTTAAAGATATTGGTATTAATCTGATAGGTATTGGCGGTTAAAATTGCCAGTTGTTTACCGCTTTGACCACCATTGTCCCAAAAAGCTTGGGCATTTTGAAAATTATTGCATTCTACAAACTTGGCAAAGGCTTGACCTGGCGGTAGAGGTTTACCATCCCTCGCTTCCACGAGTCCTACTTCGTCTTCACGGATACGAATAACGTTAACAATCTCAACAGAGAATAGCTCAGTATTAATATAATAAGTACCATTAGTCAAAATGGCTCGTTGTTTTCCTTTTTGTCCACCATTATGGATAAATGCCCTAGCATCTTGAAAATCCTTACACTCGACAACTTTTCCAAAGTTTTCTCCTGGAGGCAAGCTTGCCCCGTCTTTTGCATCCACTAATCCCACCTCATCAGAAGCAATCACAATTGCCTTAGCAATGCGAATTTCCACATTAGGCAAACTCAAATGCCGTCCAGGGGTAAGCACCTCCGCTTGTAAACCGCTTTCTCCATTGAGAGCAACTCGACGACCCGCAGGCAATGGACGACCAAATCGTTTATAAACAATGCCTACTTCATCTTCTTTGATATTAATAAAAACCATTGGTTTTGTCTCCTTTTGCTATTTTAGAAGGTAAATTTATAAGCGAGGTAAAAGATCTTTGAAAGCATCCAGCCATGTTCCTAACTGATCAGTATCGGAAGGAAATCTAAATGTAGGTAAATGACCGTCAGGGGCATTTAAAGAAAAGTCAAAATCATCATAGTTCATTCGCAACTGATCATTTACTTGCCAACCTACTTGTTTAGCAAATTTATAAAATACTAAAGCATCAAACACACCAAGTTCACCTTGAACATTCAGCCAGATATTCTTTTGTATACTATAACCAAATTTACCTTTGCTGGCATCTAACCAGAGAAGATCTATTTTTCTGATGTCTTCAGAGGGAATTTCGTCAATACTTAGTAGCCAACCTTGTTCAGTTCTCTCGACAATACGAAGCAGAATCTGCATTGTTTCCCAATCTGCTTCTTTCCATTTTTTCTCAGCTAATAAAATTGAAAGCTGTTCGTAACTTTCTTGTGGTTTATTTCTGTTTCCATGAGTACCAGAAGTTTGTGGATTAGGTTCATTAAAAGAGCGAGGAGTTTCTTTTTGTTGGGCTGATGAGACATCCTGCCCTATTACTTTTTTAGGCGTTGCACTGCCTTCATAAAAGTAGGAAAATAGCGATTTAAGAAATTTTCCGTGTCCAACTCAGCCTCGTAGGAAATTCCCACAAAAGGAGGAATCGAAGAAACAACCGCTTTAAGTTTAGCGGCGGCTGTTGGACCGGGTTCTTCGACTTTAGCGAGGATTTTTTGCAAATATTCTATAACTTCTGCATTTTCTTCCCGAAGTTGTCCGACTCCTTCCACAAATTCGGCGATAACAACTTCTGCGTCTGCTTCTGAGATTTGAACTAAATTAGACTGACCAGCGATAATTTGCCAATATTCCTGTTCATAATCTCGAATGGGTTTAAGAATTTCAAGCCGAAGTTGCTGTTTTAGGATTGTTTTATCACCTCTTGCAGCCACAATAATAGCCTCTTCTTTCTCCCTTCTTTGTTCATAAAGCAGTTTAAGATGGGATTCAATCTCATTCAGACGATTTTTGTTCATAGCTTAATTCTTCACCTTCAATTAGTCTGGTAATAGTGACATACTCGTCGCTAAAAGCGAGGGCTTCCTCTTTCATCGGCCAATGCCTCCGCCAAGTGGTTCCTTAGCTTTGGTCTTACTCAGCCTCCGCAGGTTTTGCTCTTCCCTAAAGAAGGCACTAACTGGCGTAATAGTTTCCTATCACCGAGGCAGACTCTCTGTGTCCCAAAGAGTATAAGTAGGGTTTTTTTGTCTCCCAGTCATAATCTCACAATAACAATTAGCGGGCCTTGCGGCAATTCTAGCTAATTAGAATTGGAGGTGTCTAGTCTTTATACAGTCGAAAAATGTAGCGGGGGCATTCATCCGACATTTTAGGTAAAATTTCCCAGATTTTCAGATATTCTCGCTAACTACTTTTGTAGGTCTTCATTGGCCCGAAAAATCGCTTCTTGACCATCACTAGAGGCCACAAAACCCATAAAAGCTTTGACCGCTTCACTAGCAGGTTCTTTGTAAACGTAGTAAAGGGTACGCTGCCAGGGATAATTAGGTTCACTGGCTGAAATTCCGTCCACAGCGAGCGCTCTGACGGTTTTTTGGTCGGCAATTTGGCTATAGGTTGCGTAACTAATGCCATTCAGTCCTAAAACTCGCAAAATCGGGGTAGTGGCATCCCTATCCATCATTTTGAAATTAGTTCCTGTACCAAATTCTCCCCCTTGCAGCACTTCCTGACGAAAACTTTGATAAGTGCCACTAATAGGAGGACGATTAATCACTTGAATAGTAGCTGCAGAACCGCCCACCTCCGACCAAGAGGTGATTTTTCCAGTAAAAATATCTTTAACTTGGGCAGTGGTTAACCCCCCCGCAAAAGGATTTTTTACCCCCACCACAACAGCGATCGCATCTCGAACGATCGGACTAGAAGCCAATCCCTGAGAGCGTTCCGACTCGGTTAAAGGTCGTGACACCGCCGCAATATCGATCGCCCCCCGGGCCACTTCCTCTAATCCCTTATCAGATCCTTGAGCATTTGTCAAGACCTCTACCCCCTGAAATTTGGCCGTTAAAGCGGCTTTTAAGGCTTGATTAATCTGTACCATACTGGTGGAGCCGTTAATGCGAATTGTCGTGCCACTGGGGATAGAAGTCGGTGGGGCAAAACTGACCACTCCCTGGGGTGAAGGGGGAGGGGGTAAGGGAGAGGAGGCACTTCCCGATGTGGGGGATTTTTGCGGACTTTTACCGCTGCCACAGAGAAAAAATTCTTTACCTGCAGCACATTGACTTTGTAGCCAGAAGTAACCCCCACCTAAAATGCCCGCAGTGGCTAAAAGAGCGATTATTAAAGCAGTTGTTTCGTTTTTTTGAGACATAATTATTCAGTGAGCGGTGATCCGTTAGGGTATTTGGGGATTTTTCGGTCAACAGTGAACAGTAAACAGTAATCGGGGAAAAGAAAGTTCCGAAGTTTTCAGCTAACACCTTCTACTTAAAACTGCAATCCGATCACTGATAAGGAATGAGGCTCTTCTGATTTCTGTGTGGAAACGAGGTCTATACTGATAGTTTCTTCCGCAAGATAGTCCTAAAAGTCTTGTCTGATAACTTTAGGCGAAGAGTCCTCTTAAATTGGCATTTTGCTACTAATTGATCATACTCAGTCTAGGAGAGCCATAATTTTTAATCCTTTTAATCTGAACTCATCGGCAACAGGCAGGGCCAATAAAGAGCAATCTGGCCCGCCTGCGGGGCGATAATATTCTGAAAATAATCCCTAGCCATCTCCAGTAAACCCTCGCTCATAGCTGACTAGCACAGTAAACCGCCCCCATCAGTCCCACTTGGGCATTAAGGACGATATTAACGGGAATATTGCTTAATAGCTCTGCCATCCGACCTTTAGCCCGAAAAGCCTTCATAAAGCTACCCTCGGTCATTAGGGGAAGATTTTTGGCCGCAATCCCCCCCGCGATGTATAATCCTCCGTAGGGAAGCAATTTGAGGGCTAAATTGCCCGCCTCCGCACCGTAGGCCTCGACAAAGATTTTCATGGTTTGATAACAGAGATAATCCGAGTTATCTTGGGCAAAACTGGCAATTTTAGCCGCTAAATCCACGGTTTTTTGCGGTTTACCCATTTCTGCTAACCAAGTGCGGTAAATTTCCGCCATGGCTGGCGACGACTGACTATAGTTACTATCGTGGAGAAATCGATAGATAGAAGTGATTCCAGGGCCAGAAACCACTCGCTCCACCGAAATTCGCTCGATATTATAGAGTTCCAAGAGATAATTTAATAGTTGATATTCTAAACTCGATCGAGGGGCAAAATCGGCGTGGGAACCCTCACTACCAAACACCCGATATGTACCCTTCGAGACAGGGATCAAAAAACCCTCTCCTAACCCAGTTCCCGCACCGATAACCGCAATCGGGGCCTCTGGTACTGCGGGGGCCGACTGTAGATTGTGCAGCTCCTCTGGGGCTAATCCTAACACCCCATAACCGATCGCCGCAAAATCATTAATTAATTTTACCCGCTCAATCTGCAGCTCGCGGCTTAGGCGATCGCCAGTTAGGGACCAACTTAAATTGGTCAATTCGGAACTATTGTTAACCACTGGACCGGCAATACCGAAACAAGCTTTTGCCACTGGGGGAATAGTGGTTTGTCGGGCCAAAAACTGCTGGACGATCGGCACCAGATCGGGGTATTGTTCACTAGGATAAATTTCTTGATCGAGAGTAATTAGCCGGGGTTGGGGACTATCCGGTGAGTTTTGGCAATCCACTAAACGCAGGATGGTTTTAGTTCCCCCGATATCTCCCCCTAAAAGAATCGTCATGCTGGTTTTTCCTCAGTTTGTACCCATAATTATAGTTTTTTACCCCTTCTCCCCAGCAAATTTAAAGGCCGTCAATTCTATACTATAGTGAAAGATGGTAATGCCTAAGCCCTAATTAAGGATTGATTAATCGTCGCTCCGGGGTTGGAATGGGGATTTGCTAGAGGACAGAAACGGCACTTAAAGACATTTTAGGTCTCACTGTCGCCTCAAGGCGATCGATAGGGCGGCAGAACCTATCACTGTCCCCATAACTTTTAAGATAGACCAGAGAGGGAGAAATTAGCTTGGGTGTAGAACTTCGCAGTTACGTTTATCTTGACAATTTACAGCTTCAACACGCTGCTTACATCGGTACAGTCGCCCAAGGATTTTTACCCTTACCCGGGGATGCTTCCCTCTGGATTGAAATTTCCCCCGGCATCGAGATTAATCGCATCACCGATATTGCCCTCAAATCCGCCGTGGTTCGTCCGGGGGTTCTATTCGTAGAACGACTCTACGGACTCTTAGAACTCCATTCTAGCAGTCAGGGAGAGGTCAGGGCGGCCGGTCAGGCAATTTTGCAGTATTTAGGCGTTAGTCAGCGCGATTGTCTGAAACCGCAAATTGTCTCCAGCCAAATTATTCGCAACATTGACGCTTACCAAGCCCAATTAATTAACCGTAGTTCTCGGGGTATGATGTTAATGGCAGGACAGACTTTATACGTTTTAGAAGTACAACCGGCCGCCTACGCTTCCCTAGCCGCTAATCAGGCCGAAAAAGCTGCTTTAATTAATATCCTACACGTTACTTCCGTGGGCAGTTTTGGCCGCTTATATTTAGGGGGAGAAGAACGAGATATTATCGCCGGTTCCCAAGCGGCAGTTTCAGCTTTAGAAAATATTCAAGGTCGAGCTTTTCCGGGTAGCGACAAAAAAGAATAGGCTAACAAAGGCAAAAGGCAGGAGGTAAGGGTGCATCTCATTTTTGTCAATCTACCAATTGGGATTTTTACTTGGAAACTCTCGGCTAAAATTGGGCATTACTTCCGATTTTATTACTCAATCCAAGCTTTTGGGTAGGGCTGTTTCATTTAAATTAAGTACAGCTGATTTTGAGTCAATAAATTTGACTTAAGATTCTCAAGTTTATCTTTTTCTAACCAAAAGAGTTAGTCACAATAATTAATCTTTAATCCTCTGCCAATATTTATTATG
>NZ_JADBTB010000201.1:0-35450 GCF_020246405.1 Microcystis sp. M083S1 | reverse complement strand
GTTGGCAATGTCCTAAGTGTGGAGAAACCCACGATAGAGACATCAATGCTGCTAAGAATATTCGAGATGAAGGTTTACGAATTTTGGCGGTAGGGCATACCGCTACTGCTTCTGGAGGGAGAGTAAGACCAAGTAAAGGCACTGCTTTTGCAAGGCATCTCCCCGTGAACGAAGAATCCCCACGCCTTTAGGCAACGGGAGTGTCAAAGCCAACAAAAGGCTTAATCGTAGGCACGAATCATCGCTTGGGTTCCCTGTTTAATTCCCTTGCCTTCGTCCAATTCCGCTACTACTTTAAATAAAGCTTCTGCTAAATCTGTCCCGGGCAGAATTTCCCCGGCTGTCTGGGCAGTTTCTTTGACTAATCGCAAATCTTTTAAAATATGTTCAATCATAAAAGCCGGCTGTAAATCTTGGGCGAGGATTTTTGGTCCCAAATTTTCCAACGCCCAAGAACCCGCCGCCCCCGTTTTACAGACTTCTATGACTAAATTGGGATCTAATCCTTGAATTTTTGCCATTTTTAGAGCCTCACACAGCGCCACCATGTGAACCGCCCCCAAGACTTGATTACAGAGTTTTACTGCTTGTCCGTTGCCGATTTCGCCACACCAGCGAATAGTTTTACCCATGGCTTGAAAACAGGGCAGACAAGTCTGAAAATCCGCTTCTTTCCCCCCCACCATAATAGTTAAACTGCCGTTTTTCGCCCCAATATCGCCCCCAGAGACGGGAGCATCGAGAAAACGGAGATTATTTTCCTCTAGCTTTTTACCAATCATCCTAGCGGCTTGAGAGCCAATGGTACTCATATCCACCACCAGAGTTCCCACCGCTGCCGATTCCATGACACCCCCCGGTCCTAAAATTACCGCTTCCACGTCAGGCACATCCCCGACGCAGGTAAAGACAATCTCGGCATCCCTGACGGCGGCGGCAATATTAGAACAAATGTTCGCACCTGCTGCCCCGGCAATGGTTATCCCCGGCACCTCTGGGGTACGATTCCAAGCATTGACAGCAAAACCTTGACGGACAAGATTAGCCGTCATCGGCGCCCCCATCACTCCTAATCCTAAAAAGGCAATTTTTTGACTCATAATTTTGGTAATCAAGGGAAAGGGAATTATGAATTATGAATTATGAATTATGAATTATGAAGTGGGGTATATTTTCAGTAAACAGTGAACTGATAACTGATAACTGATAACTGATTTAGGATTCTACCATTTGCAGAAATTGGGCTTCTGAAAGGGTTTTAATGCCTAATTTTTGAGCCTTTTTGAGTTTCTCACCGGGAGCTTTACCGAGGAGAATATAATCAGTATTCGTACTGGGGGAACCAGTAACAGTACCACCGACATTAATAATCAATGATTTCGCTTTCTCGCGACTGATTTTGCTGAAGGTTCCTAGTATAACTACGGTTTTTCCCCTTAGGGGATTTTCTGCGGATTCTTGACTCGTTTGGACTATCTCCGCTGCGGGTTGCACTTCTAAACTTGTATCGGCAACCGTGATTTTTTCTGCTGCTACTACAGGGGTTTCCTTGGCAATCACCGGGGGAGTTTCCGGTTCCTCTACTACCGGAGTTTCCTTGGCAATCACCAGGGGGGTTTCCGGCTCTTCTACTACAGGAGTTTCACTAATAATTGCTTCTGGTTCATTAGTGGTAATAGGGGCAGTTTGTTTAGAGAAATCGTCTCTTTCTTGCTGTAGGTTTTGAATTTTAACCTCTAAAGCGGCGATTTCTGCTTGCTTAGTTGCTAACTCACCCTCAAACTTAATTTTTTCTTTTTCTAAAGCTTTAGCTGCCGTTTTTTGGGCTTCTAAATCTTGAGTTAGTTGGCGATTTTTTTGGCTTAATTCCTCGATATGACGGGAAGTTGTGGTTTCTAATTGGTCTTTTTCGGCACTTAACTGGTGTAGTTGAATCTCTAAATTAGAAATGTTTTCCCGATAGGTTTCTAGCTGTTGGGGTAACTGGTTTAATTCCTGTAATTGCCCTTCTAAATGGACAATTTTTGCCTGAGAATCGGCCAATTGTTGGGGTAACTGGGTTAATTCCTGTAATTGCCCTTTTAAATCAGCAATTGTTGCCTGAGAATCAGCCAATTGTTGGGGTAACTGGGTTAATTCCTGTAATTGCCCTTTTAAATTAGCAATTTTTTCGGCAGCAGTGGTTAATTCTGCCGATAATTCCCCTTTCTGGACTTCTAAAGCTTGTAACTCCAGTTTAGCCGCTTCGAGACGAGCGCCGAGACTGTCCTTTTCGGCGGTTATGGCTGTCACTTGAGCGACGGTTTCTTGGAGTTTTATAGTTAAATTGTCGCATTCTTGGCCTAAAGAGAGCGATCGAGTTTGACTTGCGGCTAAATCTTCGCTGAGAGACTTTTTTTGCTGCTCTAACCCAGTAATTTGATCCTGTAAGCTGGCTATTTCCTGCTGTCCTCGCTCATACTGTTCTGTTTGGTGAGCCAGATTCTGTTCTAAGGTTTGAATTTGACCTTGCCAGCTGGGAATTTGGGCGGCTAAATCGCTTAATTCTTGGTTTTTATGGTCTAAATCGGCCACTTTCGCCCTTAATTCCTCAGCTTTTTCTAGCTCTTGCTGTAATAGAGTTTTATCCTGTTCTAGGGTCTGAATTTGACTATAGAGAGAGGTGGTCTGTTTTTTGGTCAAATCAAATTGACGGTTAATTTCACCTTTTTGCTGCTCTAAAGTTTGAATCTGTGCCTCTAGGCTAGTAATTTGGGCTTTTTCTGCCTCTAATTGCTCCATCAGACCAGCTTTCTCCGCTTCTATGTCCTTAGCGGTGGTTTTCAGTTGTTCGATTTCACTCTCACCTATGTGGACAGCTTGCTGGAGGGACTGGAGAGAATTTTCTAAATCCGTAGCTTTGTGCTGTAATTGGGCGGAATGTTGTTCTATGTAAATTATTTTGGCGTGCAGCTGCTGATTTTCGTCTTTTAAATCTGATTGCGCCACGTCTAAACCCTTGACTTGAGCCAACAAATCTGAGTTACTTTGCTGTAATTGCGCTTGTGCGGCTAAAAGGGCGGTATTTTTGCTGACGAGACCAGAGCGCGACCAGAGGAATAGTCCTCCGAAAACAGCACTTAAACCTAATCCTTCATAAATTAATTCGTTGAGCATATCTACCCTCCTAGACAAGCGAAAAACAGTCACCTAACCGAACTGATGCGGCAATTTTGGTTATAGACCTACATCTCTACTTATATCAGTTACGGGGTGCATTCGGGGAAAGGGCGGGGAAAAAGTCACTTCTTTCCTCCCGGTGTAAAAAGGTGATTTAGCTATTCGCGTTATGCTAATTTATACCTGATCCCATTCTTGGGTGATTTCCAGGTCAATTTCTTCCTGATGATTAAAATAGTAGCCCATGGCCGCAGGAGCTATGGTTGATAATTATCCATTGTCCTTGCCTATTATCCATTGACCGCGATCGCCTTTTGACCTTTGACCCCTTCCCCTTGAACTGCGATCGCTGATTAGTTGATAGTCAATAATTGATTGAAAAAACACGGATGAGAAGCTAGGGACATTTCTTCTGGGCCAAGTCGCTAGAATGGGACTAGACTCCTCAAGCTTGAAGAATCTTCCTATGTCAGACGCTGTAACGATCGCCGATATTTACAAGTTATTTGAAAGAACTGAGGCCCAATTTGCCGAGTTTCAAAAGGAAGCTGATCGCCGCAGTGCCGAAGCTGATCGCCGCAGAGAGGAAGCTAATCGCACGATGGAAGAATTAAAAAAACAGGTACAAGAAACGACCAAAGCGGTCAATAGCTTAACAACTCCTTTGTGTCTTTTTATAGAAGAAATGGTAGAGCCTGCGGTCGTGGGTTTATTTCAGGAATGGGGCATTGATGTCACCCAAACGATGAGTCGCTTGAAAAGTAAGCGTTCTGGGGCGGCAATGGAGATTGATATTGTGGCGGTGAATGGGAGCGAGTTGGTGGCTGTGGAATGTAAATCTCGACTGTCGAGGGATGATGTAGATGATTTTGTCAGCCGATTACAGCGATTTAAGGTTGCTTTCCCCCAATTTCGAGAGTTTCGGGTTTATGGGGCAGTGGCAGCAATTGAAATTGATCAGGGGATAGATGTCTATGCCTATCGGCGCGGTTTGTTTGTGATTAAGCAGTCGGGGGAAACGGTTAAAATTATCAATGATGCTCAGTTTCAACCTTTGGGTTTTGCTTAAGCTGTTTAATCAGCAGCTTAACAGGAGTCGCACTCATGGTTCTGGTATTTGTAAATCTCGACAAATTTTCCGCGTCAAGAATTCATTGATTTCACGATGGCGCGGAATGGCTGAAGATTTCTGATTGACACGATTTACATAAATCGTATGATTGCCGCCTTCTCTTAAGAATTCACAGCCATAAGCTTCTAAATGACGAATTAAGTTTATACGTTTCATGCAGCCCAGAAAGTAACAGACTCTCGAATCACTTCTTGTCCTTGCAGTTGCTCTTCAGCTAATATACGATTAGCTTCTAAAACTAGCTCAATTGCTTCTTCTAAATTGCTTCTAGTTTCTTCTAGAGTCTCTCCTTGAGTATTAGCTCCTGGCAATTCTTCGACAAAACCAATATAGCCTTCGGGAACTTTCTGGAATATTTTTGTTAGTTTTAGTTGCATGATTTACCTCAGAATTTTAAATTATATCACCCACCATCATTAAAGTTAGCGGTGCGTTACGGCTGCTGAAGTGAAGCTAACGATATAATCGGATACAGCCCAAGCTGCATAATTAAGAGCCTGACGAATATCTTCCTCCTCCAACTCTGGATAAGCCTCTAAGATTTCCTGAATAGATAACTGACTAGCCAACAGTTTCAAAACAAATCCTACAGTGATACGCATTCCTCGAATCGTTGGCTGTCCAAGACATATTTGTGGATTAACAGTAATACGGTCTAGCTCTCTAATCACCGTGGAACTCCTGAGATAAACTCCTCCTGTATTGTTACATACAGCAATGAATGTTGAGCAAGTTTCTGCGCTGCTGCGTGTGAATTAAGCGGCGACGAGAGTAAATATACAGCATTTATCCACCAAATAACACCAATCACGGGTTGAGGTTTCGTTGAGGACATCGAGAGGGAAAAACCTTTTTGGATATTCTGAGCGTTAGCGGTGGTTTTAGAATACACCATCTCTAGGAGCCTATCTTGCTATAATGTAAACTGTCAGGAGTCATTTTGGAAACCATCATGGAAATAAAAAACATTAAACAAAAAGCCAGAAATTTAATCGATAAATTGCCGGATAATTCTACATGGGATGATTTGATGTATGAGATTTATGTGAGACAGGCAATTGAAGCAGGATTAGCCGATAGTGAGGCGGGAAAGGTTATTTCTGTTGCAGAGGTACGCACTAAGTTCAAGCTAGAGCCATGAAAGTTTTCTGGACAGAAACCGCCGTTAATCATTTATCATCCATCTACAACTACATATCACAAAACTCCCCTCAATATGCTCAAAGACTGGTGGAAAGATTGACCAGACGCTCAGAACAGATTGCTAATTTTCCCTTTTCGGGTCGTCTTGTTCCGGAGTTTGAAACTGAGCAGATCCGAGAAGTTATCGAGGGTTCTTATCGCATAATTTATTATATCAAGCCTGAGCAAATCGATGTTATTGCGGTACTTCATGCTGCCCGAAACATTGAAAATCCACAAGATTAACGATAATCCAAGACCATTGGGGGAGTAAATTAATGGCAGCAGTGAAGATCACCAAAAAGCGCAAGAAAGAACCACAAAGGCACAAAGAACACAAAGATTTTCTCACTCATAACTTTCTAGTAGGAAGCATACTACAAAAACATCGGGCGAGTGGCTGACCCCTCGGTGACAGGTATCGAAAACCCAGAACCCGCATGGCTTCGTGGAAAATTACTCGTTAATAATTGTTCACAAAATCTTTGTCACTCTTATGTGTTACAGTTTCATACGAATTCCTACTATCTCTTACCCTCCCCAAAAATCACCCAAACAATCCATCTCCAAAAATCAAAAACACCCCACATCAAACCAATCAAACCAAACAAAGCCCCACCACCAAAAAACACCACCACTACTCCCAACATAAACCACCAAACAAAATCCCAAATCCCGCCTTTCATAATTTCTGCGTTAGGAGAAGGTTGGGGAGGTTGGGGAGTGGGGCGGGGGGTTATTGTGACTGGGGGGGTTGGTTTGGTTGGGGGAAGAGTAATTGGAGGCGTAGGACGGGACGGGGTAACTTGATGCGTAGGTTTTGGGGGAGAAGGAGGCGTTCTTTGGGATATTGGTAAAGTTTCTGAATTTGGCTGAGGCGGCTGAGGGTTCCTTCCTTCAGTCAGATAGTACACAACGACCCCAGATATGATCGTTGCTATAATTCCAGAGAACCATCGAAAACCGCCCCCATCGTTGCTCATTTTTAGTTCTCCACCTTCTAAATTGTTACCCTTTCTAAACCTTTGTAGTGAACCGCTTCGGGTGATTCGAGAATGAACTGCTCTCGTTCTTTAGCCCGTCGCAATCCTTCCTTAATCTCCGTCAACGAACTTCCCTTTTTCCGCCGTACCTTTGCCCGTGGGGGTAAAGTGACCTGCCAAGCCGAACGATTGGCGTTAGTTTGCTGTCTTGTCTGGGCGATCGCTCTTTGAGGCAGAAAGCTATTCCTGCTCCCCAAAGGACAAAGCATCAAAGTTCCCATTAGTCTCCTACCGCTACAGTACAGTATCAAAACCTAGAGAGAGAAACTATCCCTTTTTGTACATTCTGATCGTTAGCGAAGATGACGATCGCTTTTCAAAATTAGTCGTTTTAAAATACACCATCTCTAGGAGCCTATCTTGCTATAATGTAAACTGTCAGGAGTCATTTTGGAAACCACTATGGAAATAAAAAATATTAAACAAAAAGCCAGAAATTTAGCCGTTAATTATTGATCAGCCATCTACAACTACATATCACAAAACTCCCCTCAATATGCTCAAAGACTGGTTGAAAGATTGACCAGACGCTCAGAACAGATCGCTGCTCTAGGGTAGCATCTTTGAGCATCAGGCGATCGCCGTTTTTGCTGACAATTAACACTCGTTCGATCTTCGGGGTTTCAGGAGAGTCAATTTTTTGCTTTAATTGGTAAAATTTCTCAGCGATGGCGATTGTTCCGCTAATAATGCCGATGATGGTGGCGATGGTAGCAAGGGTTCCCTCTTTCTCCACTTCGGAGATAACTTCGTAGCTGCCTTGCACCCCTTCCATCTCTAGGATATCCTGAGCAACTTTGATAGCATCGGCTCCTTGAATTTCTATCTGCATCAGTTTTGTTCCTCCCGTAAGCACCCAAGCAAAATGATCCTAAATCCAGTTATTAAAGACTGATTATCTATTCCCCCTTTTGCCTGTCCTGATATGTAGCCTATACTCAACGAATCTAGTATGACCAGCTTAGTTGGGGAAAAAATCTCAATTACCGTCAATGGTTGACCTAAGAAAATATTTCAGTCTCTCCGTCGGGAAATAACCTATTAGAGACTGAAAAATCTTAGTCATTCCATTCCCCTTTGGGTGGTACGGGGGGATTGCGTCGAAGATGACGGGTTAAGTCCTCATCCGGTTGTTTCTCTCCTCTTAGCCACTGTTTAATCGCTGTTTCGATAATGCGACTAGGATCGTTAGTCAGGTGTTTAATCTGTTCTAAAACTTCCGAGTCAAGGTGAATAGCGATTTCAACTTTCTCCGCCGTGCGCTGAGTCGGTGTAGCATTGTCGTTCATAAGCTCTATTAATGATTGCTATCTATCATTCTACCCGTCAGTCGAGGATTCTTATCCAAGAGTTTATCTATAGTAATGGGATTTGGACAAATCATAGAGCCTTTCCTTAGCCATTGCCCTTTCCCTGATTTTGTCAGCATAATCAAGCCTACCATAGTTTCCTGTGGATGCCGAGAGGGGAAGCTAAGGTCAAAACCCTGACTATACTTGCAGTTTAGCTTTTTTTACCTTTTACTTTTCGCTTTTGCTCCAGCCTTAGAGACTTTACCTCTACAATGAATTAAGGAATCTAAAATTTTATAAACCCCTGACTTTTGCCAACAGTGAACCACGATGACTGACGTTCCCGTTTCTCGCATTCGCAATTTTTCCATCATCGCTCATATCGATCATGGTAAATCAACTCTCGCCGATCGCCTCTTGCAAATTACAGGAACCGTAGCCCAACGGGAGATGAAAGAACAATTTCTCGATAATATGGACTTGGAACGGGAACGAGGTATCACCATCAAGTTACAAGCGGCACGCATGGATTATACCGCTAAGGATGGTCAAAAATACGTTCTCAATCTGATTGACACCCCCGGCCATGTGGATTTTTCCTACGAGGTTTCTCGGTCTTTAGCGGCGTGCGAGGGAGCTTTATTAGTTGTGGATGCGTCCCAAGGAGTAGAGGCGCAAACTTTAGCCAATGTTTACCTAGCACTGGAAAATAACCTCGAAATTATCCCAGTTTTAAATAAAATCGACCTACCCAGTGCCGAACCGGAACGAGTCGCGGCGGAAATCGAGGAAGTGGTAGGTTTAGACTGTAGTGAGGCGATTCGGGCATCGGCTAAGGCTGGGATCGGTATTAATGATATTCTAGAGTCGATCGTCCAATTGGTTCCCCCTCCCCAAGATACCCTCGAAGAACCCTTCCGAGCTTTAATTTTTGATAGTTATTACGACGCTTATCGAGGGGTAATTGTCTATTTCCGCGTTATGGATGGTCGGGTGAAAAAGGGCGATAAAATTCGTTTTATGGCTTCTGGTAAAGAATTTGTTATCGATGAATTGGGAATTTTATCACCGCAACAGGTACAGGTAAATGAACTGCACGCGGGAGAAGTGGGTTATCTGGCAGCCGCGATTAAAACTGTTGCTGATGCCCGGGTGGGTGATACGATTACTCTAACCGCTAAACCAGCACAAGAGCCTTTACCCGGTTATACAGAAGCAAAACCGATGGTTTTCTGCGGATTATTCCCCACGGATGCTGATCAGTATGCCGATCTCAAAGATGCGCTGGAAAAGTTAAAATTAAACGATGCAGCCCTATCCTACGAACCGGAAACTTCTAGCGCCATGGGTTTTGGTTTCCGTTGCGGTTTCTTGGGACTGCTACACATGGAAATCGTGCAGGAAAGACTAGAAAGGGAATATAACTTAGATTTAATTACCACTGCTCCCTCGGTAGTTTATCAGGTCACTACTACCGATGGGGAAATTGTCGAAGTGGATAATCCCAGTTTGTTACCTTCCCCACAAAAACGGGAAAAAATTGAGGAACCTTATATCCAAGTGGAAATGATTACTCCGGAAACCTATGTAGGTGCTTTGATGGAATTATGTCAAAGTCGTCGGGGAGTTTTCAAGGATATGCGTTATTTTACTAAAACTCGCACCGCTTTGATTTATGAGTTACCTTTAGCGGAAGTGGTGACGGACTTTTTTGATCAATTAAAATCTCGATCGCGCGGTTATGCTAGTATGGAATATCAATTAATTGGCTATCGGGAAAATGAGCTAGTTAAATTAGATATTATGGTCAATGGTGATCCCGTTGATGCTTTAGCGATGATCGTTCACCGGGATAAAGCTTATTATGTTGGTCGCGCTTTAACCGAAAAGTTAAAAGAATTGATTCCCCGGCATCAATTTAAGGTTCCCATTCAAGCAGCTATTGGTTCTAAAATTATCGCTAGTGAACATATTCCCGCTTTAAGAAAGGATGTCTTAGCTAAGTGTTATGGTGGTGATATTAGCCGCAAGAAAAAGCTGTTAGACAAGCAAGCAAAAGGTAAGAAACGGATGAAAGCGATCGGAACTGTTGATGTACCCCAGGAAGCATTTATGGCAGTCCTAAAACTCGATCCTCAGTAAAGTCTTGGGGTGAGAATTAACTCACCCTTTTTAGTTTTAGCAGTGGCTAATTATTATGAAACTTTTGAGATTATCCTATCAAGATTTATCCTCTGGATTAAGTATAGATTCTTGCAAATTTTTTCCAGATTTGAATTTATTAGTTGGTATCTCAGGTGCAGGAAAAACCTCGATTTTAAAGGCTATTAGTAATTTAAAAAGAATCGCTAACGGTGAGTCTATAAATGGAGTAAAATGGGATGTAGAACTTTTAACCAATGATCATGTTCGTTATCATTGGTTGGGTGAATTTACTTCTGATCAAACCCTAGTCACTGAATATATTTATAGAGAGAATAGGGAAATAATTAAAAGAGAAAACGCTCAAACTTGGTTTAATGCTTAAAAAATCTGTAAATTATCACCTCTTTATAGTGTTGCAGAACTGTTAATTCTTAAACCTGATCTTTACCCATTCGAGCATAATTTAATCAAATTGACACATATTTTAATCAATATATTGTACAATTTTATCACAAGTATAATGGTAACTCCAGAAAAACAATCCCAAAAGTGCCTTTAGTCTCTTCAGTTATCAGTTACCAGATAGAAGTTAAAAATTGGCAATTTACTTGATGTTATGGCTTCCTTACGCGATATTCTCAGTTACTATCGCAATTATCAAAAAGCCGCCTTTTTGAGCATTGCTGCATCCAGTGTCTTTGAAATTATCGATCTGATGGTTCCCTACGCTGTCGGACAGATTCTTAATGTTCTTTCCGATCAACCTTTAGATGGATTCGTGCAATCTTTGGTCGATCGCACCATGGTTTTAACTCCCTTTGCCTCAGAAAAGTGGGTTAGTTTGGCAGTATTATTAGGCTTAATTTTCGTAACCACGGTAATTAAAGCACCAATTCAGCCTTGGGTGGGTGTATGGTTTCACTGGGAAATATCCTTAAGAGCGAGACGAGATCATCTCAAAAAAATTATTGCCAAAATTCTCACCTTACCTCTATCTTTTTACGATGAAAATAATCCAGGACGCATCGCTAACCGGATCGCCAAAGGGATAGAAAATCATACTTGGACTTATCCTGAAGTGGCGGGAATGATGATCCCAAAATTGTTTAGAGTTTTGGGTATCTTTATTGTTATTTGGGTAATTCAATGGCAGATCGCCCTCGCTTTTGTTATTTCTTTTGTATTAATTCTAGCTTTTATTGTCAGAGATTTAAAAGATTTAATGCAAAAAGAAAGAATTCTTGATCGGCACATCGAAAATACCCAAAGTCGCAATTCTGAGATTATTACTAACATCAAAACCGTCAAAGCTTTTGCCACAGAAGGACAGGAATTATATCGTCAGAAACAGCGTTTAGAGAGAGAATTTACCTACGTTGTCTATCGCATTCATAAGGGTTATGTGGACTTAATTACTTGGGAAAAAACCCTCGTCCAAGCTAGTTTATTTGGAGTATTTTTCTTTACTCTCCTAGCTACCGTTCAACAGAAAATCTCGATCGGGCATTTTATCACCACCTATACCCTCGCTAGTATGGCCTATGCGGAATTAGATCCCCTATCCCAAATGGCAGAAACTTTCGCCCGTCGCTATGCTTCTATGGCACGTTTACAGGAATTTATCAACTTACCCAGTGGCACTGATGCAGGTAGTCTTTTAGCCGATCATGCCCAACATAATCCCTATCATTTTACGGGGAAAGTGGAATTAAGAAATCTTAACTTTGGCTATAGTCCAGAAAGAACCATTCTCAAGGATATTAATCTGCTGATTGAACCCTATCAAACCGTGGCATTAGTGGGAAAATCAGGTTCAGGAAAATCTACTTTAGTTAAGTTACTTTTCCGCTATTTTGAACCGAATCAAGGACAAATTCTGATGGATGGCGAGGATATTCGTCACTTAGATGTGACTTGGTATAGGCGCCGGTTAGCGATTGTCCATCAAGAAGTAGATGTTTTTAATGGTACAGTGTTAGAAAATCTCACCTATGGTAATCCTAATATTAGCTTCGAGAAGGTAGCAGAAGCCTGTAAAATCGCCCGTGTCGATGAATTTATCCACGAATTACCTAATGGTTATTCCACTATTGTAGGGGAAAGGGGTGTGCGTCTTTCGGGGGGACAAAGACAGCGTTTAGGAATTGCTAGGGCCTTAATTGTTGATCCAGATGTGTTAGTTTTTGATGAGGCCACTTCTAGCTTAGATTATGAGTCAGAAAGAGCCATTCAACTAGCCATGAAATCCATCTTAGGCACTCGCACCACAATTATTATCGCCCACCGTCTCAGTACCGTTCGAGAAGCGGATCAAATTGTCGTCTTGGATAATGGTCGCATTGTCGAGATCGGTAGCCATGACCAATTATTAAATCAGCAGGGAATCTATCAGCGTCTCCACTCTTTACAAGAAAGCGGTGAACTGGTTTAGTCTTAAAATAGTCCCCGATAGCGGACCGAGAAAATATATCTAATGGGAGTTGATACTATGTCTAACGAAACCGTTACCTATTCCCTAGAAGCTGTTTTGACTAGAATTGAGGGGAAAATTGACAGCTTACAAAAAGATGTTAATCAAAAATTTGACAGTCTCCAAAAAGATGTTGACCAAAAATTTGACAAAATCGACGAACGGTTAAATAAGCTGGAGGTAGGACAGGCAAAGTTAACCGAAAAGGTTGAAGGAATCGATAATCGCCTAAAATCAGTGGAAGGAACCCAAAAAAATCAGGTTTGGACATTGATTATTCTTTTGGCAAGTGCGATCGCTACTGCCGGTTGGAAAGTATTTTTTTCGGGTAATCCCTAGAATTAACCTGTGGCTATTATTCACGGTTTCAAGTTTTGTCATCCCAGAAAAACGCTCTTCTCAGACAACCTCGAACCGGTTTAGCCTTAAAATAGTCCCCGATAGGGAACCGAGAAAATATATCTAATGGGAGTTGATACTATGTCTACCGAAACCGTTACCTATTCCCTAGAAGCTGTTTTGACTAGGATTGAGGGGAAAATTGACAATCTCCAAAAAGATGTTAATCAAAAATTTGAAACTCTCCAAAAGGATTTTAACCAAAAATTTGACAGTTTCCAAAAAGATGTTGACCAAAAATTTGACAAAATCGACGAACGGTTAAATAAGCTAGAGGTAGGACAGGCAAAGTTAACTGAAAAGGTTGAGGGCATCGATAATCGCCTAAAATCAGTGGAAGGAACCCAAAAAAATCAGGTTTGGACATTAATTATTCTTTTGGCAAGTGCGATCGCTACTGCTGGTTGGAAAGTATTTTTTTCGGGTAATCCCTAGAATTAACCTGTGGCTATTATTCACGGTTTCAAGTTTTGTCATCCCAGAAAAACGCTCTTCTCAGACAACCTCGAACTGGTTTAGCCTTAAAATAGTCCCCGATAGGGAACCGAGAAAATATATCTAATGGGAGTTGATACTATGTCTAACGAAACCGTTACCTATTCCCTAGAAGCTGTTTTGACTAGGATTGAGGGGAAAATTGACAGTCTCCAAAAAGATGTTGACCAAAAATTTGACAAAATCGACGAACGGTTAAATAAGCTAGAGGTAGGACAGGCAAAGTTAACCGAAAAGGTTGAGGGCATCGATAATCGCCTAAAATCAGTGGAAGGAACCCAAAAAAATCAGGTTTGGACATTGATTATTCTTTTGGCAAGTGCGATCGCTACTGCCGGTTGGAAAGTATTTTTTTCAGGTAATCCCTAGAATTAACCCGTGGCTATTATTAGGTTAACTACTCTCCCACAAGTCCGTTTTTTTATTAGCACAAATGTTCTACAGATCGCGATCGCTCGTCAGCCGCGCTCGATCGATGTTATTATGACGATCTCTCTAGGCTTTCTATATTTTTTCCTCTCGGTGGGATGTTTTTCTGTATGCTGGTAATGGTTTCCTTTTTTTATCCGCATATCTCCCCCCCCTATGGTCGATAGTCTTCCTCTACGCAATTTAAAATATTATTGTGACTTATTTTCTAAAATTAAAGTCAATAAGTCTAAGCAAAGTGGTGAAGCACCTTATAAGCCTATCTTATTATTATCAGTAATTGAGTTAATTAGTGATTCTCAAATTCAAGACAATAAAATATATATTTCTGATGACTTAATCGATACTTTTGATAAGTATTGGAAGCGTTTAAACCCAGATACTTTTAAAGGTGGGTTAGCTTTACCATTCTTTCATCTAAAAAATGACGGATTTTGGAAGCTAAAGTTTAGTGATATTTATACTGGTGGCCGTCCTCCAACTATTCCCAAAATTAGAGCAGATGTAGATTATGCGATTTTAGATCAGGAATTGTATAAACTTTTACAGGAACCGGAAGCTAGACGACAGCTAATTGATACTCTAATAGAAGCTTGGTTTTCTTCTAGTCAAAAGCAATTAGAAGATATTTTAGAAATTAATCAAGTCTTACAACAAGATGATGACACTGAACTAGATCGTAGCGTTTTAGCTACAGGAGAAACACAGACAAAATATTATTTCAGAAAGTCTATAGTTAGAGATGCGTTATTTCGTAAATCAGTCGTCCATTTATACGATTATCAATGCTCTTTTTGCGGTCTTAAAGTAAACCACTCCTTGACACAAAGTATTGTCGATGGCGCACATATCAAACCTTTTGCCAGATTCTATGATAACCAGATAAACAATGGTTTATCTCTTTGTAAAAATCATCATTGGGCATTCGATCAAGGACTATTTACTATTGACGATCAATACAAAATTATGATTAGTAAAGACTTTCAAGAAATTTCTCCTAATGCTAAAGCAATTAAAGACTTTCATGGTATGAATATTTTATTACCCACTCTAGAAGACCACTATCCGAAACCTGAAGCTATCCAATGGCATCGTCAGAATATTTTTAGAAATTAGTTTATCTTTTTGTTGATAACATTATGCTTGAAAAAACAACTTCTATTTTTCCTAATCGTGCTATAGAGGAGTTCGTAGAAGATATCAAAAGTATTACTCAAGAAATACAAGAGTTATATTGTCTAGACAGTATTCCCTGGATCATAGGTGTATCTTGGGGAAAAGATAGCACAGCAGTTTTACAATTGGTTTGGAATGCGATCGCTAGTTTGCCAGAAGAAAAAAGACAAAAAAAAGTTTACGTCATAACGACAGATACTTTGGTAGAAAATCCGATAGTCACTGCATGGGTAAATAAATCAATTAGTCAACTGAGAACTGCGGCAGAACAACAAAAAATGCCAATAGAAGCTCATATATTACATCCAGAAGTTTTAGCAAGGTATTGGGTTTGTTTGATTGGCAAAGGATATCCAGCACCGAGAATAAGATTTAGATGGTGTACTGAACGACTAAAAATTAATCCAGCTAATCAATTCATTCGACAAGTAGTTCGTGAAAGTGGA
Organism: Microcystis sp. M083S1; assembly: GCF_020246405.1. Taxonomy (NCBI): domain Bacteria; kingdom Bacillati; phylum Cyanobacteriota; class Cyanophyceae; order Chroococcales; family Microcystaceae; genus Microcystis; species Microcystis sp. M083S1. The sequence goes on along the minus strand of NZ_JADBTB010000201.1, from coordinate 20,082 downwards.
GAAGTTATTTTAGTGTTAGGAATGCGTAAAGCTGAGAGCCAAAAGAGAGCCAATGTCATGGCGAAACACGAAAAAGGTAGATTGAGAGATCGTCTGAGTCCTCGACCAAGTTTGATTAATTCTCTTGTCTATACTCCTATTGAGGACTGGCGCAACGATGAAGTATGGATGTACTTAATGCAGTGGGAAAATCCCTGGGGAGGAGATAACAAAGAATTATTAGCAATGTATCGAGGAGCGACTGCGGATAATGAATGTCCCCTAGTGGTAGATACCTCCACTCCTAGCTGTGGAGATTCGCGATTAGGTTGTTGGGTGTGTACATTGGTAAATAAAGATAAATCCATGGAGGCAATGATACAGAATGACCAAGAAAAAGAATGGTTACAACCACTTTTAGACCTTCGCAACGAATTAGATATAGAAGATGACCGACCAAAACGGGATTTTCGCCGTATCTTTGGGAAAGTACAATTATTTGAAAGAAACTTAAATGGAGAAATATCGATCGAACCTATACCCGGACCTTATACTAAAAAATGGCGGGAATATTGGCTGAGAAGGGTATTAGAGGCTCAGGAGAGCGTGCGTACTAATGCTCCAGAGGATATGAAAGATATTACCCTAATTACCACGGAGGAACTCAGCGAAATTCGCCGGATTTGGAGGGAAGAAAAGCACGAATTTGATGACCAATTACCGAAGATTTATAAACAAGTGACTGGAGAAACTTTTCAAGACCCGCGACCTGGAGCGGATAATAATCTTTTGGGGAGTGAAGAATGGGATATCCTCGCGGATATCTGTGCCGAGGATTCCATGCACCTAGAATTATTGGCTAAACTTATAGATACGGAACGTCAATATTTTCTCAAAATCTCTCGCAAGGGTATTTACAAAGACCTAGAAAAATGCTTTGAGTCTAGTTCTCGTAGTAAAGAGGAAGCGATCGAAAATGCTCGTTATGTCTATGATCTAAAGAATGCCGCTCAAAGTGGCAATATTGCTCAGGTGAAAGAACAACTCAAGGAGAGTTTTAGTGAACCGGAAAAAGACCCGCAAAAACAGTTAACTTGGGCCAGTATGAAATTCCCTACAACCGATGAGGAGGAGGAATAACGGGTTTATGTAGGGTTTGCTGAATAAATCTAACAACCTTGTTGGATAAGGTTTTTAGACTTTTTTCCCTCAAAAAGTGCCGACCCTTGGAGTGATTGGGGGGAAAATCCCTGGACTTTTTCCCTGAAAATTAGGTAATTGACCACCTGAAAATGGGTAAAACCCCACACCCCACACCCCACACCCCACACCCTACCCCCACGAAAAACTTTTTGCCGCAAACCCTATGTAAACTGGCGATCGAGTGGACTACCAATAAAATTACCATTTCCCGATGACGAGATGAAACCCTACCAAAAAATTCCTATTCGTGAATGTGGGGAACCCCTAGTACCTATACCCGCAGATAAGTTTGTTATCCCTTCTCCCCACGCTTACGAGAAATTAGGAGCTAATTATCGGGGTAAATCTCCCTATTTTTTGCGACAAGGGGTGTTAAATGCTCTGATTGACGCTCAAAACCGTCTGCAAGTCTATCAACCCGGTTGGCAAATTTTGATTTTTGATGCCTATCGACCGGTGGAAGTGCAACAATTTATGGTCGATTATAGTTTTCAGACTCTCCTAGACACAAGAGGATTAGCCAAAGAGGAACTATTGGAGGCAGAAAGTCAAGCGATTTTAACAGAAGTTTACACTATTTGGGCAATTCCCAGCGATAATGCCGCCACTCCGCCTCCCCATAGTACCGGAGCGGCGATCGATATTACCCTGGTGGACGAGAAGGGACAAGCCATCGACATGGGGGGAGAAATCGATGAGATCGGAGAGCGATCGCATCCCGATTATTATATCGCCGCAAAAAGCCGACGAGAACAGAGTTATCATCAAAAACGAGTTTTATTGGCTAAAGTGATGGAGGAGGCGGGATTTAGCCGACATAAGGGGGAATGGTGGCATTTTTCCCTAGGGGATCAAATGTGGGCCTGGTCGCTCGATCGAGCCTACGCCATCTATGGCAGAGTGGAGGATTAAGTAGGGTTTGCGGCAAAAAGTTTCTTGTGGGGACAGGGTGTAGGGTGTAGGGTGTAGGTTGTAGGGTTTTACCGATTTTGAGGGGGTCAATTACCTAATTTTCAGGGGAAAAGTCCAGGGATTTTCCCCCCAATCACTTCCGTCGCCGGTACTTTTTGATTGACAAAAAGTCTAAAAGTCTTACCCAATAAGGTTTTAAGATTTATTCAGCCCACCCTATATCAATACTGATATACTAACAAAAGAAGACTCAAAGCTTAGACCGGCTTCTGATCGACGATCGCCAAAATTTGATCAACAAAAGCTTGGTGATCAACCACTGGTTTAGAAATATAACCATCGGCCCGACTCTGCTTGAGAAAATTCTCTCGATCGCCTTCCATAGCGTGAGCAGTGACGAGAATAACGGGTAAATCGGCGGTTTCGGGGTTAGCTTTGAGAATTTGGCTGATTTTAATGCCATCTACCGCTTTCCCTTCATAGACACTATGGGAGAGGGAGACATCCATTAAGATCACGTCCGCTTCCTTATCCCGAGCAATACGAAGCACTTCTTCCACATCTTCGGTCCCTTTGACCTCTAGACCACCTCGTTTGGTCAAAATTTTGGCAAAAACGCGAAAATTTATCGGGTCGTCTTCTACAATCAAAACAGTTGTCATAGGGAAGCTCAGGGATAAACAAGGTTAAAAAGGGCAAAATGCCTTATGATTCACAGCTAGACAGATTAAAAACGAGAGACTCATGGCCAAACAACTGGATTTCTTAGCTAGTGGTCAAATTATACCCACGGCTTTACACCAAGAGATGGAACGCTCCTATCTAGAATATGCCATGAGTGTGATCGTGGGGCGAGCCTTGCCGGATGTACGCGATGGACTAAAACCAGTACATCGTCGCATATTATACGCTATGCACGAACTGGGTTTAACCCCCGATCGCCCCTTTCGCAAATGTGCGCGGGTGGTGGGGGATGTGTTGGGTAAATATCATCCCCACGGCGATCAGTCAGTGTACGAGGCACTGGTTCGTATGGTACAGGATTTTTCCAGTCGTTACCCACTTTTATCGGGCCATGGTAACTTTGGTTCGATCGATAACGACCCCCCGGCGGCCATGCGTTATACAGAAACCCGTTTGGCCGGCATCGGTGATCAGGCGGTTTTAGGGGGAATTAGCGAAGCTATCGTTAATTTTAGCAGTAATTTTGATAATTCTCAACAGGAACCCGTTGTTTTACCCGCTCAGTTACCGATACTCATTCTTAATGGTTGTTCTGGTATTGCGGTGGGGATGGCGACTAATATTCCTCCCCATAATTTAGGGGAAGTGGTGGAAGGTTTAATCGCTTTGATTGATAATCCCGATTTAAGCGAGGAAAAGTTAGTAGAAATTATCCCCGGGCCCGATTTTCCCACGGGAGGCGAGATTTTAGATGATACCGGTATTCGCGAGGCTTATCGCACTGGTAGGGGGATTATTCCCGTGCGCGGAGTGGCCAAAACTGAAACAATTATCATTGAGGGCAAGCGCCGAAGGGAAAGGACGGCAATTGTGGTTACTGAGTTGCCTTTTCAGGTGAATAAGGCGGCATGGATTGAAAAAATCGCCGAATTAGTCAATTTAGGGAAATTGGAGGGAATTGCCGATATCCGCGATGAAAGCAATCGCGAAGGCATTCGGGTGGTGATTGAATTAAAGCGGGAAAGTCAACCGCAGCAGGTTTTGGCGGCTTTATACCAACAAACGGCGCTGCAGACTAATTTTGGGGCAATTATCCTCGCTTTAGTCGATAATCAACCCCGGCAGTTATCGTTAAAACAAGTTTTACAGGAATTCTTGCGCTTTCGAGAAACAACTCTCACCCGTCAGTATGGCGACGAGTTGCAACAGGCCAGCGATCGCTTACACCTAGTGGAGGGTTTATTATTAGCTTTGCAGAATATCGATCGAGTGGTGGATATTCTCAAAAATGCTCCCGATGGGACGACGGCTAAGTATCGTTTTCAGGCAGAATTGGGCATTAGTGACCCTCAAGCTGATTCTATCTTGGCTATGCCCCTACGTCGTTTAACTGGTTTGGAAAGACAAAAGTTAGAGACGGAAGCGACGGAATTACAAACAAAAATTCAACAGTTAGAAACCCTCCTCCATAACCGTCAGGAGTTTCTCAAGTCTCTGAAAAAAGAATTGCGCTCTTTAAAGAAAAAATTCGCCGATAGCAGACGGACAAAAATTCGCACCGGGAAGTCGGGGGACAGGAGACAGGAGACAGAAGGGAAGAAACAGGATTCTGTGGTGAAAAAACAGGAGACAGTCCCGATGAAAAAATTTTCACCCCCACAGACGAAAGAGGTTTCCTTACCTACACCCCACACCCCACACCCCACACCCTCTTTGAAGGCAGAAGTTAAAAAACAGGAGAATAAAGTTAAGAAAAAGCCTGAGAGTGAGAATGCACCGAGTTTAAGCCTATTTACGCCCCAAGAACCCCCAGAAAATGCAATTTTATTGCTTGATGCCGAAGATAAAATTAGTTGGACGACACCGGAACAGCGAGCGCCAGAGCGGGGTTTAATTATCTATCAACAGGCGATCGAAAAACGGGAAAATTTCCTAGTTATCCTCGATAATGCTAAAGCTTACCCGATTGCTACCCGGGAAGTCCCCCCGCAAGCGAATCAACCAGTGTTAATCTCCAGTCTGCTGACCAAAACCGCCCAAAAAGAGTCAGAAGCCGTGTTAAATCAATTTTTCTTGACGGAACCTCAAAAAAATCAAGAATTGCTTTTACTGAGTCAACAGGGGCGAATAAAGCGGCTTCCCATCGATGAATTAGAGGGGGTTGGTAGTCGGGGTTTGTCCCTGATGAAATTGAAAGAAGACGATCGCCTATATGGTGCTATTTTTACTCACGAGGGCCTGGACTTAGCGATCGCCACCAGTAGCGGTCGGGTGTTGCGTTATCCCGTGCGCGAGGAATTATTGCCAATGATGAGTAAATCCGCTCAGGGTTTAGCAATTTTGCGATTGCGCTACGGGGAACATCTAGCCGGCTGTGTTTCTCTCCCTCATCGGGAAAATCTGCTGCTGATTTCGGGATTGGGTTACGGAAAAAGACTGGCGATCGAGAATTTACGCTTATCACAATTAGGCGATCTTGGTTCACCTGCTTTACAATTCGTCAATAAACAGGATAGTTTAGCGGCCATGGTAGCGGCGCGGCCAGGGAGTATAGTGTTATTAAGTACCAATCAGAATCGAAAACTACCCTTAGAGGTAGAAACTGTGATGGTTACGGGTAAAGACGGGACAGGTTCACAATTAGTGAAACTCAACCCCACAGAAAAAATTATCAAAGCACAATTGTTACAGGACACCTCGAATAGGGGATTTTGTTAACAAAGTGTTGGTCGAGGAAATCTCCTAGATATACAGTGGTGAAGAGGGAATAATTTTAAATAACTAACAAGGCTCTCCGTCACTCAAAATTTGATTTTTTCGAGCTGTCTTAGAAATAAAGCCCTAGTTATTGAGTAAAATTAAACTTTTTTTGCCCATCAACTTAAAAACTTGCGTTTTTTGGATCATCTTAGCATAGAGGACTGAGTAGTATGAGTTAAAGCAAAGTTGATTTGTTAATTTTGTCTATCAGTGTAATCTGGGTGAAATCTCTCACTTTTTTCCCTGATCAATTACTAAGGGGTAAGCTTAGAGGCACTTCAGTTACATATCTTGATAATTCAAAAAACTCTCAACCGCTTATTAATCCTGCCTCCTGCCTTGCTAAAACGCATCTAAGATGCGTTTTAGCTTACCCCGATCAATTGGACTTATTGATAAAATCTTCGCACTAATTGAGAATAACCCAAGATTTCATGAGGGTTTCGGGCTGTGCAATACTGAAGTAAATCTATTTTTTGAGCTACCCTACATCGTCTCTAAGTCAATGGCGAAAAAACCGAAAAATGTTGCGCGTAAACACCGGCATTGGCAAAGATGGTTAAAACTAACTCTGGTCGCAGTTTTTGGGTTTATTATCTTTAATTTAGCGACTAATTTAGCCATCTGCTGGTCAATTAATCAACAAAAACCCGTTGAGGCCATCTTAGTTTTGGGGGGCAGCATTCGTCGGGAAATTTATGTAGCCAATCTAGCCCAGCAATACCCCGATATACCAATTTTAATTTCCCAAGGCTCGGAAGATCCCTGTATTTTATTACTATTTGAACGGGCAAAAGCGCCAAAAACTAACGTCTGGTTAGAAAAGTGTGCTGATTCTACCTTCGGCAATTTTTTCTTTGCTGTGCCAATTTTAAAACAATGGGGAGTACATAAAGTAAAAGTTGTCACCTCTCCTACTCATTTACCCCGCGCTCAATGGTTAGCAGCAATTCACTTGCAATCCCACGGTATAGCAGTAGAAATCGATGCAGTCCGAGAAATTGGTATCCCGGGTAATAACGAATCAAAGCTAAAAACTGGGTTGGATGTGACTAGAAGTATAATTTGGGCTTTTGTCGGACAATTAATCTCTCCCCCCTGTTGGCAAGTCATCCCCTTAAATTCCGTTGATTTAGAAGCTTGGCGCGATGAAGGTTTTAAATGTGAATCCCAAGGTAAGATCAGCTAAACAATCCTCTCCCAGTTAGTTTTTTAGCGGCTGTATCCCATTTTTGTAAATCTACTAACTTGGGGTTTTTAAAGGCAAACTCTCTCTTCCCACTTTCCTATACCTTTTAAACAGGATTGAGTATCAGAGGCCCTATCGGGTATTTGCGATCGCATCTAGAGCCAGATTCAGTTTCAGTAGGTTAACCCCCGGTTCGCCGAAGATGCCGAGAAAGCGATCATCGGTGTTTTTGATAACGAGGATCTCCACTTGATTCGTCGGTAATCCCCGCACCCGCGCCACCCGCTCGATCTGCGCTCTGGCGGACTCTGGGGTGATATGGGGATCGAGACTCGATCCAGAGGTGTACACCAGATCCGCGGTGGGTTTAATTCCCGTCTTCTCTAATCGGGGAATCTCCCCCTCTACAGCTTTCGCTGGATCGGGATTGGGTTTTCCTTTAATGCGATCGATCAATGCGGGGTTACTGGGAGCTAGGTTACTCGCTCCCGAAATTCCGGTTTGCAGGACTTTGTTAGGATCGTTTTTCGGATCGGCCGTACTGTAGGCGGTGGTACTCGGACGACTATTGAAATAGCGATCGCTGGTGAAAGGTTGCCCAATTAGAGCCGAACCCACCACTTGACCTTGATTATTGGTGATCAAACTCCCGTTCGCTTGCCAGGGAAAAAGAATTTGACCGACGGCGATCATCGAGAAAGGATAGATCAGGGCAGTAATTACCCAGAGAACTAGGGTAGAACGGATGGCTCTACCGGCATCGCGTGCAAAACTCATAATTAGGGTTTACTGAAAAAGTTTGTTGGTGGAGTTAGGAGTCAGGAGAATTAGGAATAAACCACAATCAATTAAAGAGTCTATTTAGAGATTTTCTGGCTCTTCTAGGTTCTGTGTGATAAGTTTAACTTACAATATGATCGATCGATCTTTGTGTCCTTTGTGTCTTTGTGGTTCGTTCCACCCCCTCGCTAGGGGCAATGTATCTTAGAATACATTTTACCCACCAAATCCAAGAGAGCCATTTTCTGCTTTTTCCCATTTTTGAACTCTCAAAAATTAATTATGCCAGAAATCTCTTAAAACCTCTCCGGGACAAAGATGACAAGGAATAGGTAGATAAATAAAGCAAAGGCGACTAATCCTAAAAGGGTTAATGCGAAGGCTTGCCCCCTATTTATAGCACTTCCCGTAGAAGCTTGAACGATGGAGGAGAAAAGAATTGTTAGACAGAAATTTAAGAAAATATACCAGAAAAATCGGTTTTTTCTAAGGGATGCTTTCATAAGAATTAGAGTTTTTTGGAGATTTGTTTTTGCCAGTCAATCAAGAAAATAGCTGTAGTTGTCAAAAATTATCAGACACCCCCCTTATCAAGGGGGGATTAAGGGGGGATCAAAGACAAAATCTATTTTCAATTTAATTATAACCACTTACTTAGCTGTAGTTGTCGATAGGTTGTCTTTTTCCCTTTTTTCAATTCATAGTTAAGAATACATTGGCCCACATATCTAGCCAAATTAATAGGAACAGCATTGCCAATCATTTGTTCTAGATTAGATTTTGTTCCAGCAAAAATAAAGTCTTTAGGGAAAGTTTGAATATAGCTTCTCTCCCTCGTTGTTAGCGGTCTTAATTTTTCATTAAGATGACAAGCATCACCGGGATGTTGTCGATAGGTTTTGGGAACTGGTCGATTTACTCCTCGAATAGTAGGGCTAGGTTCATAAATACTGAATATCGCCCTTCTTTGATAGCTTCTAGGATGTCTATAATAGTATTCTATATCTAATTCTTTGCCCATATAGTCAAATACAGTCAGAGGTTGACTTGATAAATTGTCATTGATTTCATCGATTAAAAAATCATCTTCTTCGTTCATTTTACCGATCAGAAAATATCTTTTTCTAGTTTGAGGAACTCCGCAGTAACAAGAATTAATAACTTTTCCAGTTAAACCATAACCATGGCTTTTAAAAATTTGTTTTGCTTGAGTGAGTATTTTACTTTTCTCAATTCTATCCACATTTTCCATAACAAACCATTGGGGACTTACTCTAGTGACAATTTCAGCGAATGTGAGCGTTAGATTCGCTCGTCCTAAACCCTCTTCTCTCTTACCCGCACTGGAAAAGTCTTGACAAGGAGGGCTGCCGACAATAATCTCAGGATTATATTGAGCCAATATTTCTTGATTAGATTCTCTAGATAAATCGACATTAAATATCGGATGACTAAAGTTATTGCTATAGACATCTATAGCAGGTATCCAATTATCAAATGCAGCCACAATAGTAAACCCCGCTTTCTGAAACCCTAAAGATAAACCACCACAACCAGCAAATAAATCGATTGTGATCATTTTGCTCCCTCATCTAAATTGACTCGCGAAAGCGTAAAATAAATTATCGGAATCGGGAGCTAGACCGTATAACTCTTGTGTACTTAACTCCGCTGGTTGAATTTTTAAATTTTCATCAAGTTTCAGATATACATTTTTCAGTCCTTTCCAATCTAAGTAAGCGCACAAAGAAGCTGGAAATGAGGAGTTAAATTGATTTTTACCCCAGGTTTCTTTTTGGCTAAAATCCCGATTCGAGTGCTTCAATCCGAATAAACTAGGCTTAAATATTGCCGATTTTGCCATTACCTCAACCCGATCGCTGAAATTATCTCATCAATAATCTTAATAGCAATAAACGGCGCAATCATGCCTCCCACGCCGTAGATGAGGATATTACGCCGCAATAGTTGGTCAGCAGTGAGCGGGCGAAATTGAACGCCTTTAAGTGCTAGGGGAATCAAAACGGGGATAATCAGGGCATTGTAGATCAGGGCCGAGACGATCGCCGATTGAGCGCTTTTCAAACCCATGATATTTAAAGCACCGATCCCGGCAGCGGCGAAAATCGTCGGGATAATGGCGAAATACTTAGCGATATCGTTAGCTACCGAAAACGTGGTCAGGGCGCCGCGGGTAATTAATAACTGTTTGCCGATGGTCACTAAATCGATCAGCTTGGTCGGGTCGGAGTCGAGATCCACCATATTGGCCGCCTCCTTCGCCGCTTGGGTTCCGGAGTTCATCGCCACACCGACATTAGCCTGGGCCAGTGCGGGTGCGTCGTTGGTTCCGTCTCCCGTCATGGCAACTAACTTGCCCTGGGATTGCTCGCGACGGATCACCTCGATCTTATCTTCTGGGGTGGCCTCGGCGATAAAATCATCCACCCCCGCCTCCGCCGCAATCACCGAGGCCGTGATCTGGTTGTCGCCGGTGAGCATGATCGTTCTCACACCCATGCGCCGTAATTGGTCGAAACGCTCTTTTAATCCAGGCTTCACGATGTCCTTGAGATAGATCACCCCGTAGATATCGTTACCCCGACAGACGGCGAGGGGAGTCCCCCCCAAACGGGAAACCCTTTCCTGTGCCTCATCGAGGGTCTCGGGAACGGAACCACCACGGGAACGGACGAAACCTTTAATCGCGTCTACGGCTCCCTTACGGTATTCCTCGCCGTCCATATCGGTGCCGCTCATGCGGGTACGAGCGGAGAATTCGATTCCCTCGCCGGGTTGGCCATCGATGGGGAGGTTCGCGCCCAAATTCCGGGCTAAGGCAACGATCGAGCGTCCTTCCGGGGTTTCGTCGAAAAGGCTGGCCGCTAGACAGATGCGGGCTAATTCCTCGAGGTTATGACCGTTGGCCGGGATAAATTCGTCAGCCAGCCGGTTGCCGAGGGTGATTGTTCCCGTTTTGTCGAGAAGGAGGGTATTTACGTCACCGCAGGCTTCCACCGCGCGTCCAGAGGTGGCGATGACGTTAAACTGAGCCACGCGATCCATGCCGGCGATGCCGATCGCACTCAATAAACCGCCGATCGTCGTGGGAATGAGGGCGACGAGAAGGGAGATCAAGATGGCGATACTGGAACCGGCCCGAAAGGTATCCGCAACCGCCGGCCCGAGGCTCGTTTCCAGGAAACCGGCGATATAGTTTCCGATCGGCGGAATCGTGGCCACGACAATTAGAAAGACTTGGGTTAACACGGCCAGAAGTACCGTCAGCGCGATCTCGTTGGGGGTTTTCGTGCGCTCGGCCCCTTCCACAAGGGAGATCATGCGATCGATAAAACCCTGACCAGGATCTTGAGCGATCCGCACCGTCAACTCGTCCGAGAGAAGCCTAGTGCCGCCGGTGACGGAACTGGCGATGTCGGTGCCGGGTTGTTTGAGGACGGGGGCTGATTCTCCGGTGATCGCCGATTCATCCACCGAACCGATTCCCTCGATCACTTCCCCGTCGGCGGGAATCACGTCCCCGGCCACCAGTTTCACCCGATCGCCCCGATGCAAGGCCGTGGAACTGACCGACTCGATCGAGCCGTCGGCCAGGATTTTCCTGGCGATCGTGTCGCTGCGGGTGGAGCGCAGGGCATCGGCCTGGGCTTTTCCCCGTCCCTCGGCGATCGCCTCGGCGAAGTTGGCGAACAGCACCGTCAAGAAGAGGATCAGGGTGATGATGCCGTTAAGTAGCCGTTGTTGTCCCCTATCCCCTGCGATCGTGCCGAATAGATGCGGGTCGATCGTCACCAGGGCCGTGACGATCGTTCCTAACCAGACCACGAACAGGACCGGGTTACGCACGGCGATGCGCGGGTCGAGTTTGAGGAAGGACTGCCGGATCGCGCTTTGATAGAGACCGGTCCGGTTTACCTTGGGGGTATGGCGGCGGTCGTCCCGGCGACCTCTCGGCACTCGCAACGGGCGGGAGGATTTAGAATTTCCTTTGTTCGTTCTCATAAATTATCTAAACTCCTAGCCGATCATCCTGGTGATTTGAAAGGCTTCCGCAATCGGCCCGAGGGCTAATATCGGCAAGAAAGTGAGCGCACCGAGAATTAAAATCACCCCCGCCGTTACGCCAGTAAAGAGTCCGGTATCGGTGCGGAGGGTTCCGGTGGTGGCGGGAACCGGTTGTTTGCGGGACATCCCATCGGCTAACAAGAGCAGGGCGGCGATCGGAATATACCGTCCAGCCAGTAAACTAAAGGAGGCGCTCAGATTCCACCAGAGAGCGGTCATCGTCGGTTTCGCCCCAGCCGCGATCGCAAGTGGTGCGGGCTGGGAATCTCCTAGTCCCTCGAAGCCCGATCCGTTATTGGCGGCGGCGGAAGCGTACTCGTAGATGACTTGAGATAATCCGTGAAAGCCGGGGTTACTGATGCCTTGAAAGTCGGGAAAGGCAAGGGCGATCGCTCCGGGGATGAGGATGGCGATCGGGTGAACCAGCAGAATTAAAAAACTCGCTAACACCACTTCCCGCTTCTCGATTTTGCGCCCGAGGAATTCCGGGGTTCTTCCCACCATTAGACCGGTGACGAATACCGCAAGGATTAGATAGGCAAACAGGTAGGCGGTGCCAGTTCCTTGACCGCCGAAGACGATTTGCAGGAACAGATTCGAGAGGGTGACGAAGCCGCCGTTCGGCATCAAGGAATCGTGCATGGCGATCACCGCACCGCACATGGTGGCCGTGGTAGTTACCGCGTACAGGGCCGATTGCGCCCAACCGAAGCGTACTTCTTTACCCTCGAAGTTAACCGCTCGATCGACCCCTAGTAGGGAGTTAACCGCCTGGTTGCCGTTATATTCTCCGATCGCTGTGATGATCGTAAAGCCGATGAAGATACCGAGGGGAATTAAATAGATTAACCGAGCTTGCTTGAGATTATCGGCGAAAACCCCGTAGGTATAGATCAGGGAGGTGGGAATCGAGAGAATCGCTACCAACTGCACCAGATTGACGAATCCGTTCGGGTTTTCCAAGGGGTGGGCCGAGTTGCTGGCAAAAAAGCCGCCGCCGTTTTCTCCCAATTCCTTAATAATCTCAAAGTGGGCCACTGGACCGCGGGCGATCGCCTGACTCAGGTTGGGGTTTTCTAGCGTCGGCAAGATCGCCGGGCCTGCGAGGGTTTCCGGGACTCCGGCGATGATCAGGGCAATTGCCCCCACGATCGAGATCGGTAAGAGGATACGGGTGATCGCTCGGATCAGATCCACATAAAAATTGCCCAACGGTCGCCCCGTCAATCCCCGAATAAAGGCGATCCCCACCGCTAGACCGGTTCCAGCCGAGGTGAACATCTGGTAGCCAAGACCCCAGATCTGACTCGCGTAGCTGAGGGTGGTTTCTCCAGAATAATGCTGTTGGTCGCTGTTGGTGATAAAGGAAATCGTCGTATGTAGTGTGGTGTCCCAAGGGGGGGCGGGGATCCCCGTCGGGTTGAGGGGAAGGAATCCTTGGCCCGCAATCAGGGAAAAAACCAGAATTGCTATTACCGCGTTACTGTAGAGAACGGCGCGGAGGTACTGCCAGCCAGTCATATTCTCTTTCCCTTTCACCCCGACGAAGCTGTAAAGAAGACTCTCGACTCGATCGCACAGTGGGTCAAGCAGGGTTCTCTGTTCCATGAAAACCCTCGCCATATAGCGCCCGAAAAAGGGGGTGATTGCCACGATTATCAGGATTGTGAGCGCGATTTGAATCCATCCTTGCAACATGGTTCGATCAACTCCAAAAAAAGCCAGTGATCATTGAGCTTGTGGAAATGTGGCCGATCATGGACGGATTCGACAAGCTCACCGTCCATGATCGACCGGGAAACTTAGGGGTTCGCTGTCTCGAAACCGCTTGAGAAAACCAAGTTTGTCTCATCGTTAGCGATCGTTAACCAGTGGATGATCGAGGGATTACTATCACCTCTGCTGGAATGATTGTAGCGATTTTTCGCGCCTTGACAATCTATATTTTTTCCGTTCGTTATCCTATCAGCTTTTACGCACTTATGCAGCAATACCGACAATCAGCAATTATCAGTGACTCCTAAGATTTTAGGTCACAAGTCGCTGAACAAACAGGAATAATTATGCAAACGCCATCGCAATTTATACAAGAAATTCGCTCAATTATTAATCATGATTTATGACTTAGGGTATTAGTGATCGCCTTTTGGCAATCACCCGCTAAAATTGTCCTTGTCTAGTGATCGCATCTTCGCCATGACAAGGAGTAAGATTGCTTCGGAGGGTTTTTAGTTGAAACAGAAAGGTTAACGCCGAAAGCGTCCCCCTCTCCTCGTAGGTTAGGGGGTGAGGTCATAACAATCTGCTGCCAAAACCGACTTTTCAGAATATAATAGAGAAGAGTAGTCATTCATCGCTCAGATTCGTTAAGATGATATCACATGACTAATAATATTGACCATGATCGCTTATTTAATGAGTTAATCTCCACCTTTTTTATCGAATTTATCGAGTTATTTTTTCCTCAATTGATCGATTATTTAGATAGGGAATCGATTACTTTTTTAGACAAAGAAGTATTTACCGATGTCACCGAAGGAGAAAGGTATGAAAGCGATTTAGTCGCACAGGTTAAGTTTCGAGGAAAAGAATCTTTTTTTCTGATTTATGTAGAGGCGCAGGAAAGTTCCCGCAAGTGGTTTAACCGGCGAATGTTTACTTATTTTGCTCGCTTTCATGAGAAATTTGTCTTACCGATTTATCCGATTGTAATTTTTTCTTATTCAAAGCCAAAAAGAGCAGCGATTAGTCAATATGTGGTCGATTTTCCCGATTTTAAGGTATTAGAATTTAACTATCAAGTAGTGCAGTTAAATCGATTAAATTGGCGAGATTTTCTCAATCAGCCGAATCCGGTTGCTTCAGCTTTAATGGCTAAGATGAACATTGCTGAGAAAGAGCGAGCCAAGGTTAAGGCGGAATGTCTGCGCTTGTTAATTACTTTAAAGTTAAATCCTGCGAAAATGCAATTAATTTCTGGATTTATCGATACTTATCTCAATCTAAATCCTGCCGAAGAGATACAATTTTAACAAGAGATTAGCACATTTAGTCAACCCGTACAGGAGGGAGTTATGCAAATTACCACCAGTTGGATGCGTCAAGGTATTGAACAAGGTATTGAACAAGGTATCGAACAAGGTATCGAACAAGGTATCGAACAAGGTATTGAACGCGAAAAGACATTGATTCTTCGTCAAATTAAACGCAAGTTAGGGGAGATTAATTTTTCCTTAGAAGCTAAAATTATGCAGTTAAGTATTGATGATGTCGAAGTATTAGGAGAAGCTTTATTCGATTTCTCTACGGTTGAAGATTTAATCAATTGGTTAAATACTTTAACTGCTTAGTTTTGACGTTAGTGATCGCATTTTGGCAATCACCCGCTAGAGAAAACGGGTTTCTTAAAGAAACCCGTTTTCTGATGGCTTGAGGTTTAACCGCACCGAATTTAATTTGATTTTCTCTGATTCATGAATAAACCTGATGAGAAAAAAAAATAAGCATACTTTATATCCTATTGACGGTAGAAAAAAACGCTCTCAAATTTGATAGTTTTTTTTAAGCCTAACCTAGACTGGCTGAGTTTGCGGAAAACAGGCTGACTCGACTGAATAAATAATACTAAAGCAGCTTGTGGGCATTGCCCACCCTACACCACTCACCAAGAACCCTTGTATATCGATGTCAGTAACCCAGAAAACCCCACTCTGAAAGGTAATTATGATACGCCTGGCATTGCTAGTGATGTGGAAGTAGTAGGCAACTACGCTTATGTAGCTGATGGTTGGGATGGAGGACTGCAAATTATCGACATCAGCAACCCTACCAACCCCATTTTCATTGGCAATTATGATACTAACAGCGTTGCTAATGATGTGGAAGTAGTGGGAAATTACGCTTATGTAGCTGATGATATGGCAGGACTGAAAATCATTGACATTAGCAACCCCACTAATCCCATTCTCATCGACTATTACGATGATTTTTCTACCGTTGCTTATGGTGTGGAAGTAGTCGGCAATTACGCTTATGTAGCTGATTATTTTGACGGTTTGAAGATTATTGATGTAAGTGGCTTCAATAACCCATCGCCTTTACCAAGTGTCACCTTAGCAGTTTCCACCACCAGTGTTACTGAAGATGGGACAGCTAATCTCGTTTATACCTTCACCCGCACAGGAGACACAACCAATCCTTTGACGGTCAACTATACAGTCGGGGGGACAGCTACCTTTAACACAGATTACAGTCAAACTGGTGCAGCCAGTTTCCCAAATTACTCAAGTGAAACAGGGACAGTGACTTTCGCTGCTAATTCTGCGACTGCAACTGTAACAATTGACCCCACAGCAGATACCACAGTTGAAGATGACGAAACCGTCAGCTTAACCCTTAATCCAAGTCAATTAATTCAAATTGTTCCTATTGTCCCCGCAAATGACCCTGTAACTATACCTGAACCCAGTCTAAATATAGGTTTATTTATCCTACTAGGCGTTATACCTGTTCTCAAGAAACAGTATGCCAAAAGATTGTAGGCTGCGTGTTTGCGGCTATCAATTCGGTCAAAAAAACCAAATTAACAAGCCGCCGTAACGCACCACCTCTATCATTAAATTGGTGTGTTACGCTATTGTGCTTCATACCCTAGAAGTAAGCGGACAACTCAAATGAACCCAACAACCGCCAATTATGATGAACCCTGGAAAGAAGCATTAACCGAGTATTTTTCACCTAGAAAACGGGTTTCTTGAAGAAACCCGTTTTCTGTTGAAGAAACCCGTTTTCTGGACTTTAAGACAAAAAAACGTTTTGCTGACAAACTTTATAAAGTTTGGTTACTGAGTGGTGAAGAAGTCTGGATTTTGATTCATATTGAAATTCAAAGCCAATAGGAAGAAAATTTCCCTCAGAGGATGTATATTTATAACTAGCTAGACAGAATTAATTACACATATCTAACTACCTCTTGCCTTTTGCATGAGTGCCTATCCTAACCAAGAAGTTAATTTTCTCCCACTACTTAACTATCGTGCTTTTGATTTGTATCAGAAACCGGTTATCAGTCTCGCTATTTTAGGAGATGAACGAGTAAATTGGCGACCAGATTCCTATAATTATCTGATATTTTGACCAGCGAACGACTCAAAGAATAGTAGAAGGAATCAACCCAAAAACTAAGCTGATTAAAAGAAAAGCTTATGGGTTAAATAACTTTGATAAATTTAGGCGAAGAGTCCTCGTAAATTGGCATTTTGCTACTAATTGATCATACTCAGTCTAGGCGAGCTATTAATTCTTTTTTCATTACTTTTTAGGTTCTGGAGTTTGCTGTTTAGAAGCTGCCGCAATCGCTTGATTTAAGCGAGTTAATTCCTCCTTAAACTTCGGTTCTTGGGGATAGTTTTTGACTAATTTTTCTAGGATACTTTTGGCTCCAGAAACGTCTTGAGTTTGTAATCTTGTTCCATAAAGAACTAGCATAACTTCCAGATTGTCGGGATATTTTTGATATAACTTTTCTAAAGGTTCTCTGGCTCCGATAAAATCTTTTAACTGTAGGCGAGCTTGGGCCAGTCCTTGCAAAGCAGTGGGGTTATCTGGTTCACGTTCAAGAATTTTCTCGTAACCTTTGACCATTTCTTCTAATTTTTCGCGGGGAATAGTTGCCTCTTGCCCAGATTGATTGCCTTGGGGGGAATTAGAATTATTATTTTTCAATAAACCTAAAGTTGGCACCACCATTAAAGCCAGAAATACTAAACCAGAGGAAACAATTAAGACTCGTTTGAGCGCATCGTTATTTTTTTTGGGCATACTTTTTAAAGATTAGAGATAAGATTAATCAGTAGTAACTTGATGAAATTCCTGACCCCAAAGATGATAAGCCCAAATTCCCAAGCCAAAACTACCTAAGCAGAGGATGGTGAGCATCAGGAAAACTTGCCACCTATTGTAACCTGCTTCCTGAAGTTCTAGACGACCGAGGATAGTGGCGGCTAAGAGGATTAAAACTCGACTAAATACCGCCCACTTGTGGAAGATAAAGACTACCGCCAAGGACCAGCCGAGAATTGATAATACAGCGCTAATATCGTTTTTAAACCAACTGCGGAAAAATACCGGCATTAAGTGACTAAACAGAGTTAATCCTAGGGCAATTGAGAGGATAACCCCTACCCCTAGGATATAGATCATGATTTCTAGCCATTCGCTAGTGAGAGTCCAATTCATCTCATCACCGCGGGCAAGCAACCAATCACTCCATGATAAACGCTCATGGGCGATCGACCAGCCAAACACCCCATAGACCGATGGAATCAGAAAGGTAAGTAGTATAATGCGCCAAAACATAATCAGTTATCAGTTATCAGTTATCAGTTATCAGATGTAAGTTTTAAGTTATAGCGTTTCCTGTTGGCAAGCGGTACATTATCGATGTTGAAAAGCTTAATCAGCAAAGGTTTAACTGTGCCACACAGGTGTGAGAAACGCTATAATTAGTTAGTTAGTTATTTATCTTCATCTTTATCCCTGATTACTGTTTACTGTTTACTGATCACTGATTACTGGACGGCTACGCCGTGCCTTTGGCAACACTGAAAAAAGTCAAGCCTGAACCCTGAAAGAGACGAAAATTGCCCCTTTTCAGACTTCAGGCCCTTGGGATTGTCCCGATCGCTTAGGACATATACTGGATGATAAAGTCGAAGTAGGGGGCTGCTTCCACGGCATCCTCTTGAGTCAAAAGACCTAAAGCGGCCTCTTTGAGACAACGAATCGCCTCCACCATGCCGGGGACGGGAACATTAAGAGAGTTATACATCTCTTTGACCCCGATCAGGCCGGTTTGTTCGATCGGTCCCTTATCTCCGGCTAATACCCCATAGGTAACTAGACGCAGATACCAACCATAATCGCGCAAGCATTGATTATATTGACGCTGACCGTAGGCATTGCCCCCCGGCGCTCTATAATCGGGACGTTTCTTGAACAGTTGTTTTTGAGCCTGATCGACGATTTTTTTCTCATTGTCAGCGAGAGTTTCGGCAATGCGAATTCTCTGCTCACCGGTTTTTAAAAATTGCCCGATACCCTGTAGTTCACCACTACTAGGATAACGAAGTTCGTCGTCGGCTTTGAGGATGACTTGGCTAACTACGCTCATAATATCAAGGTAAATTCTGATAACATTCTGTAGTTTATCTCAGGTCGGGGTCTGGAAGTCGAGTCATCCCTGCTGGTTAGGCAATTCCTAAAAATTGTAATATTTCGTTATGAGTTTCCCCGACAGCCCGGTTACTCTCTAGAATGAATGTATTAGTGGTCAGGAGCGAGGAGATTGCCCTTGAGATGTCAGCGCACACTGATTAACTTGAACCCGATAACTGGTAATTAATATGGAATTTTTAGCACCCTTCCTATTGATAGCGGGCATTCTGGGATTAAATGGCTTTAAAATCGATCGAGAATACCAGCGTGGTGTTATCTTTCGACTAGGGCGTTATCAAGACACCAAAGGCCCCGGACTGTACTGGATCATTCCCCTAGTTGACCAAAAAATGCAGCTGGATATTCGCACTAAAACCGTCGATATCGCCCCGCAAGAAACTGTCACCGCCGATAATGTCACAATTAAGGTTAATGCGGTTCTCTACTATCGTATTATCGACCCGGGCAAAGCGATTAATAAAGTCGAATCCTACCCCGCGGCCGTTTATCAAGCGGCCATGACCACTTTAAGAAATGTAGTCGGTCAAAATCATCTCGATGATGTCTTGCAAAAACGAGACAAAATTAATCACGCGGTCCAACAAATTGTCGATGAAATTAGCGAACCCTGGGGCATTGATATCGAACGGGTGGAGATAAAAGATGTGGAAATTCCCACTGGTATGCAGCGAGCTATGGCCAAGGAAGCGGAAGCATTGCGAGAAAAACGGGCCCGTTTGATTAAAGCTGCCGCAGAACAGGAAGCCTCCTTAAAATTAGCGGAAGCTTCCCGATTAATCATGGAAAACCCCGCCGCTTTGGAATTACGCCGCCTACAAATGTTAACGGAAATTGGAGCGGAAAATAACACCAGTACCGTGATTATGCTTCCCTCCGATATCTTAAATCTCGCTCAAAAATTAACCGAAAAACTATCACAAAATGGCTCAATTGTCAATAGCCCAAAAGGTTAATTTTCTCTGGTGTGTTAGGTTGTTTTAAGTAAGTGGTTATAATTAAGAAGATAGATTTTGTCTTTGATCCCCCCTGCCCCCCTTAATAAGGGGGGTGCCGATAGGCGGGGGGATCCCCCCTTAATCCCCCCTTAATAAGGGGGGTGCCGATAGGCGGGGGGATCCCCCCTTAATCCCCCCTTAATAAGGGGGGTGTCGATAGGCGGGGGGATCCCCCCTTAATCCCCCCTTGATAAGGGGGGTGTCGATAGGCGGGGGGATCCCCCCTTAATCCCCCCTTGATAAGGGGGGTGTCGATAG
>NZ_JADBTB010000200.1:0-12705 GCF_020246405.1 Microcystis sp. M083S1 | reverse complement strand
ATCCTTATCTGGCAAGAGATTTAATTGATTAGTTCGCTCCAGATCGCCAACAATTGACAAAAATTGCGGCAATGTCTGTCTCTATAAAGGTTTCATTCCTTATAACCTCGTCCATTGCATAAGACAAACCGAAGAACCAAATGGATTTTAGGTTCGATCCCCCCTGAGTCCCCCCTTAATAAGGGGGGTGCCGATAGGCGGGGAGATCCCCCCTGAGTCCCCCCTTAATAAGGGGGGCATCTGATAATTTTTAACGCCTACCTACTTAAATTGAATAAAGAATTGTCCAGCTTTCCTTCACCCATGACTCTCCCCTCGGATTTTCCCCTAGAACCACCCGCTACCAATAAAGATCCCCATCGTGATTATCGCGGACTCGATCGCGATAAACTCACCCCTATGTACCAGCATTATGTGGAGGTAAAAGAAACCTATCCCAATGCTCTTTTACTCTATCGTGTGGGCGATTTTTTCGAGTGCTTCTTTCAGGATGCGGTGATTATCTCCAGAGAATTGGAATTAGTTCTCACCAGCAAGGAAGGGGGTAAAGGTATTGGGAGAGTCGCCATGACCGGAGTTCCCCACCACGCCCTAGAGCGCTATAGTCGTTTATTGGTGGAAAAAGGCTATGCGGTGGCGATTTGTGACCAAGTAGAAGATTCAACGGAAGCAGCCGCCGAAAAACGGCTCGTAGAACGCGCTATCACCAAACTGCTCACCCCCGGAACCCTCACCGATGAGGGAATGTTAAACGCAAAAAAGAATAATTTTCTGGCCGCAGTGGTGATTACCGGAGAAAATTGGGGATTAGCATATTCAGATATCTCCACCGGAGAATTCTACACCACCCAAGCCAGTGATTTAACGGCTTTAAGCCTAGAATTAAGCCGTTTACAGCCCTCAGAAATCCTTTTTCCCATCAATGCCCCCGATTTAAACCGTATTTTGCGCCCCGGGGAAAAATCCGACCATCTCCCCCCCTGTTTACCCGATAGTTTTTGTTATTCTCTCCGTCCCCAAAATATCTTTACTCTCACAGAGGCGAAAAATCGTCTCCTAATCACCTATAAAATGCGTTCCCTAGAGGGGATGGGCTGCGAACATTTACCCCTCGCTATTCGCGCAGCCGGAGGCCTATTAGAATACATTGAAGATACCCAAAAAGCCAATCAAGTCCCCCTACAACCTTTAAAAACCTACTCTATCTCCGAATTTTTGATTTTAGATGGGCAAACCCGTCGTAACCTTGAAATTACCCAAACGGTGCGCGATGGTAGCTTCTATGGTTCTCTATTATGGGCGATTGATCGCACTTGCACGGCCATGGGTAGTCGCGCTTTACGTCGTTGGTTATTGCAACCTCTCTTAGATTCTCGCGGTATTCGCGCCCGTCAAGATACTATCCAAGAGTTAAAGGATAATCCCGCCCTGCGCCAAGATATTCGGCAAAAATTAAGGGAAATCTACGATATAGAACGTTTAAGCGGTCGTGTTGGCGCAGGAACAGCTAACGCCCGCGATTTACTTTCCCTAGCGGCATCTTTAGTCAAATTAGCCGATTTAGCGGCTTTGGTTGCTTCGGGAAATTCGCCCTATTTGAAAGCCTTACAGCAAATTCCCGCCGATTTAGAAAAATTAGGCCAGCAGGTGATAGCGCATCTGGTGGAATCTCCTCCGCTGCATCTGAAGGAAGGGGGGGTGATTCGCGAGGGAATTGATGCCCAATTGGATGCCCTGCGGCGCGACTATCAGGAAGTAATCGATTGGTTTAAGAATCTGGAGACGACAGAGAAAGAAAGAACGGGTATTAGTAATCTTAAGGTTAGTTATAACAAAACTTTCGGTTATTATATCAGTTTACCCCGCAGTAAAGCCGATTTCGCCCCAAAAGAGTATGTGCGTAAGCAAACTTTAGTCAATGAGGAACGTTATATCACCACCGAGTTAAAGGAGAAAGAAAATATAATTCTGACGGCAGTAGATGAATTAAATAAGTTAGAATACGAGATTTTTAGCGATTTACGCCGTCAAGTGGCCGAATTTTCCCCAGAAATTCGGGAAGTGGCCACAAAAGTCGCCGCTTTAGATGTGTTGGCAGCATTGGCAGAAATCGCCGTTTATCAGGGATATTGTCGCCCAGAAATCGCCGATGGTCGTCTTATCGATATTAAAGATGGTCGTCATCCCGTGGTGGAACAATCCCTTGGGGCCGGCTTTTTTGTGCCGAATTCGATTAATTTGGGCAATCAGGAAGGTTTAGAATACCCCGACTTGATTATTCTCACCGGTCCCAATGCTAGTGGCAAAAGTTGTTATCTGCGACAGGTGGGATTAATTCAATTGTTGGCCCAAACCGGCAGTTTTGTCCCGGCAAAGTCGGCCAAAATCTCCATCTGCGATCGCATTTTCACCCGGGTGGGGGCTGTGGATGACCTCGCTACTGGCCAATCCACCTTTATGGTGGAAATGAACGAAACTGCCAATATTCTCAATCACGCCACGGATAGATCATTAGTATTATTAGACGAAATTGGCCGGGGGACAGCCACTTTTGACGGGTTATCCATAGCTTGGTCTGTGGCGGAGTATTTAGCCACGGTACTGCAATCGCGGACGATTTTCGCCACTCACTACCACGAACTAAACGAATTAGCTTCAATTTTAGAGAATGTGGCTAATTATCAGGTAACAGTCAAAGAATTACCCCATGAGATAGTATTTTTGCACCAAGTACGACCGGGAGGTGCGGATAAATCCTATGGTATCGAAGCGGGGAGATTAGCCGGTTTACCAGCTTCTGTGATCGATCGTGCCATGCAGGTGATGGGTCAAATCGAAAAACATAGTAAAATTGCGATCGGTTTGCGTCAAGGAATTAAGAAAATTAAACCGGTTAAGTCGGATAATTCCCCCTCTCTGCAGCAGTTAGATATTTTTGATGACAGTAAGTAGGTATGTGTTAAAAATTATCAGACACCCCCCTTATCAAGGGTAGATCCCCCCGCCTATCGGCACCCCCCTTATCAAGGGGGGCAGGGGGGATCAGACACCCCCCTTATTAAGGGGGGCAGGGGGGATCGAACCTAAAATTCATTTTTAATTTAATTATAACCAGCTACTTAAGTAGTAGTGCAAAGCTCAACTTTGTGTACTTTGTGTCTCTGTGGTTCACAAAAACAAAAAAGGCTTAATTTGGCAACAGTATTAAAACTGTAAAAACTTTTTAACTTGTGTCCAAAGATTGGTAAAAGACTCTTTCATTTCCTCCTTAATTTTCCAGCGTTTAAATGCCTCTTCGTAGGCAATACCTTGATTTTGAAAAGTTTTCCAAGCCGAGAGAGAAAGAGGTAAACCCATCAGCAAAACCAGATAAATTGCCCAAGAAATTGTTCCCGCACTAATTAAATTAATGATAATAAAAAAACTATTAATAATCAGATAGCGAACAGTTTTATTTTTTAGCTCCTCGCGACGAAAGCGATCGAATTCTTGCCGCTTATAACTGAGCATTTTTGACTCTTGCCAGTCCTTTTCCGCCGCTTCTAAGTCTTTAACTTCAATAGCCAAATCGTCGGCAATTTCTAACAACTGTTGACGGGTAATTTCTCCCTTATCCCCTTGACGGGAGATAGCCAAATAGAGAATTTCCTGCACATCCTCTTGACTGTAGGATTGGGGAGGGAAAAAATCGGGGTTTGGCATAGCGATAGAGAAAGAAATAGGTTCCTTCTCTATTATGGGCGATCGATTAGCGATTGACAGTTAGACGAGACAGGGAGTTTTTAGCTGATTCCACCATGCTTCTAAATCCTGCAAAGAGCGATCGGCATATTGACCGTAACGTTCCCGTTTATTGCGGATTTTTCTGGTAAAATTCGGCAAAATGCCAAAATTTGGCGGCATCGGTTGAAAATGTTTCGGTTCGGCACTGCTGATAAACTCAAATAATGACCCCATCATCGTTGTGGTTGGCAATGTCACCGTTTCTAATCCTAAAGCTAAACGAGCGGCATTAGTTCCCGCTAACCATCCCCCAGCAGCCGCAGCCGTATAGCCTTCCGTGCCGATTAACTGTCCTGCCGCTAATAGCGTCGGTCGCGATTTAAACTGGAGACTGGAGGATAATAACTGGGGAGAATTGATAAAGGTGTTTTTGTGCATCACCCCCATGCGGACAAATTCGGCCTTTTCTAACCCCGGAATCAGACGGAAAACCCGTGTTTGTTCACCCCATTTTAAATTAGTTTGAAATCCCACCATATTCCACAATTGCCCCGCTTTATCTTCCATTCGCAACTGTATAACTGCGTAGGGACGTTGATCCGGATATCTGGGATCCGCTAATCCCACCGGTTTCAGGGGACCAAAACGCATGGTATCTTCTCCCCGACTGGCTAATTCTTCGATTGGCAGACAAGCCTCGAAAAATTTGGCATTTTCTCGCTCAAAATCCTTCAATTCTGCTTGTTCTGCCTGTTTTAACTCTTGCCAGAAATGCAGGTATTGTTCCCGATCCATAGGACAATTGAGATAGGCGGCCTCACCTTTATCGTAACGGGAGGCCAGAAAAGCGATCGATTGATCAATAGATTCCCCTAGAATAATCGGACTAGCGGCATCAAAAAAGCTCAGATAGTCCAGGCCGGCAAAATTTTGCAGATCTGCGGCCAAGGCAGCACTGGTTAAGGGTCCAGTGGTTAAAACGACGATACCATCCCGGGGAATTTCCGTGATCTCCTGACGTTTTAAGGTGACTAGAGGGTGGTTAGCCAAGATTTCCGTCAAATTTCGACTAAAGACCCCTCGATCGACCGCTAAAGCCCCTCCTGCGGGGACACTGTGCTGATCGGCCTGAGCAATAACTAGAGAATTTAAGCGTCGTAATTCTTCATGGAGTAACCCGGTGGCGCGATCCACCGCCATGGCACCAAAGGAGTTACTACAGACTAATTCGGCTAAAAATTGGCTATGGTGGGCGGGACTAGAGCGAATTGGGCGCATTTCGTACAGGATCACGGGAATACCTGCTTGGGCTATCTGCCACGCCGCCTCAGTCCCCGCTAATCCTCCACCAATTACATGAATAGGGCGATCGATCATAGTTGGGAGAAAATGGCTAGAGTAGGATTATTTTAGCGTTAGTTCCGAGTCACCAAAAAAATAGGGCCAGCCTAGGGCGATCGCATGAAGATTGGGGCTGATCGCAAACTCAGGTTATAATATAAGGAAGGGATGGAATATTATATTTTATCTCGTCACGGTTTTTGCTTTCGAGAAGGTGGCAACACCGCCCCACTTTCTCACCATCTCCTTCCAGATGGGCTAGTTAGCGGTTTGACTTCTATGAACACCAATTATCTTGAGGAATACCAAAAATACCTAGCCGAATGGCAGAAAATGCTTCTGTCCGCTTGGGGTAATGGTCTTCCCACGACTACACCAGTGTTTGAGTTTCCAGAAACTTTGGTTAAATCCCTCGAATATCAACAAGAATGGGTGAAATCCTACCTAACCGCCCAAGAAACCGCCACCAAAGTTGCCCTCGATAGTCAGAAACAATTCTGGGATAGTTATTTCGGTTTTGCTCGTCAGTCCATGGCTGTAATCAATAAACCAGCTTAATTAGGGTTAGCTGAATAAATCTAAAAACCTTGTCCAACAAGGTTTTTAGACTTTTTTTCCCTCAAAAAGTGCCGACCTTTGGAGTGATTGGGGGGAAAATCCCTGGACTTTTTCCCTGAAAATTAGGTAATTGACCACCTGAAAATGGGTAAAACCCCACACCCCACACCCTACACCCCACACCCTGCCACCAGGAAAAACTTTTTTAGCAAACCCTAGATAGTTCGATTAGTGACTTAACTTCCCTTAAAAAATGAAATTCCTCAAATACAATCCCCTCCGGCCTTGTATTTGAGGATTTTTTCGGTTTTATTACCTTTAGGCAATCAGGGAATTTTGGGGTTTAGCAAAAATCATCCGGCCGGCCGAGGTTTGCAGTGCAGATGTCACCACTACCCGCAATTCTCCCCCCAGATAATCTTTTCCTTCTTCTACCACCACCATCGTGCCATCTTCCAGATAACCGATGCCTTGGGTGGGTTCTTTTCCTGCTTTGAGAATTTTCAGATCCAAAGTATCCCCGGGTAAGTAGATCGGGCGTACTGCTTGGGCGAGATCGTTGACATTCAAGATGGTGACTTTTTGCAGATTGGCCACTTTACTGAGATTATAATCGTTCGTGAGCAAGGTGGCGTTAATTTCTTGGGCAAGATGGACCAATTTAGCATCTACGGTGCTAATATCCTCATAATCGGCCGGATGAATGATAATGCGATCAGGGAATTCTTGCTGCATCCGGTTTAGGATATCTAATCCGCGTCTTCCTCTAACTCGTTTTTGGTCGTTACTGCCATCCGCTAACTGTTGCAATTCCTGAAGGATAAATTGGGGGATGAGTATCTGTCCCTCGATAAATCCCGTGTCTAACAATTGTTCGATACGACCATCGATAATACAACTGGTGTCCACAACTTTGGTGGCGGCCGCTTGCAGGGTTCCTTCTGCCACTAAAATTGATTCCATACTATTGGGGTTAATCAGACGCAAAAAAGTGCGACCGTGGGTATCAGCTAAACTAACCCCCAGATAGGAAAACATAATACTGCCTAAAATCGCGATTATTGGCTTAATAAACGAGAATTCTCTGGGAATCGGTAGGAAGAAAATCGGGGCCAGGATCAGATTAGCAATTAACAAACCGATAACTAGACCGACCGAACGGGTTAAAATAACTTCGATCGGAGTTTGCCTTACTTGGGTTTCTAGACGACGATAGGTAGTTTGGGCAACTAAACCAAGAGCTAAACCAATAATTGAGGCAAAACCCGCCGATAACCAGCGTAAAGCTTCAATATTGCTGATTTGCGACTGGACAGTAACCGGCAGCAAGTCAACACCACTATAACCAATACTGGCAACAGCGAAGACGAATAGTAAAATTATGACAGCATCAAGCATGGGGATAATACCAGAGAGGATAGGGGGGAATGATGATAGAAAAATAATGAGTATGGATGCTTTTCTATTATATCTGTGGGTTTCTCCTAATTTGTGTCGGGAAAGTTGCCTCCATTCTAGGAGATGTTCTCCCCAGCCATAATACATCTTAACGAAGATAAACGAAATTACAGTAGGAGGCAGGAGGCAGGAGGCAGCTTTATTCTCCCCACACCCCACACCCCACACCCCACACCCCACACTCCCTTTTTTCCTTTTTCCTCATATAATGCCCTATTTTCACCCCGTAACCTCGGTTTATATTCATATTCCCTTCTGTCGTCGGCGCTGTTTTTACTGTGATTTCCCGATTTTTGTCCTTGGTAATCGCACCAATCCGGCGACTTTTCCCCCTGTGGTGGAGTATGTGGAAATATTACAAGAAGAAATTAGTCTTAGTCAGGGGACGGGGAAACCCCTAGAAACAATTTTTTTTGGGGGGGGGACTCCTTCCCTGTTACCGGCGGAATTATTAGGATCAATTCTGGATACTTTAGCCAAAAAGTTTGATTTTGCGGCCGATATAGAGATTTCTATGGAGATTGATCCGGCTACCTTTAGTTTAGAACAATTACAGGGTTATCTTAGCGCGGGAGTCAATCGGGTTAGTTTAGGAGTACAGGCTTTTCAAGAACCATTATTACAGGTTTCTGGTCGATCGCATACCGTTAAGGATATCTATCAGGCAGTGGAATTAATTCAGGGATTGGGAATAGTTAACTATAGTTTGGATTTGATTTCGGGATTGCCACAACAAACCCTCACAGATTGGGAAAATTCCCTAGAAAAAGCGATCGAACTGCAACCGGCCCATCTTTCCTGTTACGATTTGGTCTTAGAAGCGGTTACTCCTTTCGGTAAACAGTATCAACCGGGAAAAAAACCCTTACCCGATGATGAAACTACGGCGAAAATGTATGTTTTAGCCGGTGAAAAACTAGCTTTAGCCGGTTATCAACATTACGAGATTTCTAACTATGCCAAACCGGGTTATCAATGCCGACATAATCGAGTTTACTGGGAAAATCGTCCCTATTACGGTTTTGGTATGGGGGCTGCTAGTTATCTTCATCAACAACGTTTTACCCGTCCGCGCAAAAGTCGCGACTATTTCGCTTGGGTAAAAGAAGGCTGTCAGATTGACGTGGAGAAAAATAGTTTTATTGATGATCTTCTCGAAACCTTAATGCTAGGGTTAAGGTTAGGGTCAGGGGTGAGTTTACCCGCGATTGAAGCTAATTTTGGCCCGGAAATCAAAAAAGCAATTTTAGAGGTCTTAGAGCCGCATAAACAGCGTAATCTAGTAATAATTGAGGGGGATACCAGGGTAAGATTAAGCGACCCCGAAGGTTTTTTGTTTTCTAATATCGTTTTAACCGATTTATTCGATCGCTGGCAATAGTCAGGAACTATATTTTACTAGCGATAATGGATAGCTAACCAAATACAAGGGGGATTATTGCTAGTAAATTCGACGCGATGTTTTTGGTGAGGAGGAATCAGCAGATAATCCCCCGCTTGCAGATTAAATTGGCTGCCATCTTCATAACTAATCTCAGCGAATCCCTGTAATAAAATCACCCATTCAAACTCAGATTGATCGTACCATTGACCCCGGGGAGTGGTTTGACCGGTGGAAATAATTCTTTCTAGACGAATAGCTTGACTTTGAGCTAAAATTTCCAGAATTTCTCGGTCGGGAATTAGTTCAGGTAAATCAAAAATTGAAGCTGCTATCATTAGTTATTATCCCTTTCTGGATGAAAATCTTTAATTACCGTCGGTATTGCTGTTAAAATTTTCTCAACGATATGAGCAGGTGTATCTAGGTCAGAAACAACAATCCTAATATCTGCTTCTGCATAAAGTCCTCGTCTTTGTTCTAATAATAATTCCAGTTTACTTTCTAAATCAGTGGACTGAAGCAAGGGACGAGAGGTATCTTGTTTTAAACGTTTAACCAAGACTTCTAGAGGAACATCTAACCAAATCATTAAACCGTGACGAAGATAACTCCAATTCATC
Source organism: Microcystis sp. M083S1 (assembly GCF_020246405.1). Lineage (NCBI taxonomy): Bacteria > Bacillati > Cyanobacteriota > Cyanophyceae > Chroococcales > Microcystaceae > Microcystis > Microcystis sp. M083S1. The sequence goes on along the minus strand of NZ_JADBTB010000200.1, from coordinate 3,621 downwards.
GGTTTTAAAACCATCCCTCCCCCGGTGGCAATCACAGTTTTAGTCAGAGAGGATAATTCGGCTAAAACTTGGGTTTCTAACTCCCGAAAAGTCGCTTCTCCCTCGTCGACAAAAATTTCCCTGATTTTCTTTCCCGCGACCCTTTCTATTAATATATCTGTATCAAAAAAACGATATTGTAAACGTCGGGAAAGCAACTCTCCCAGGGTGGATTTGCCAGATCCCATCATTCCTAGCAAAAAAACACTTAATCCCCGTAAGGAGTTAAAATCCGTTGAATTGTCCATAGTTAAAATTTAGCCGAATGTAGTCCTCGCTACTCAGGGACGATGTTTTGATAAGCATGTGGGATTGACACTCCCGTCGCTAAAAGCGAGGGATTCTTGGTTCACTGACTCAAGTTGTCTTAGCAGGTATTTCTACCAACCAAAATAGAGCTTAAATCTCCCCAAGCGTTTAGGTCTGACGACCAGCTTCCGATATGCCCTATCGTAGCTTTTTTGAGTATATTTAATGCCGCCATTTTGTCTCTATCTTCCACATATCCGCAGGAACAAACATGAGTTCTAACTGATAGAGACTTTTTGACTAACCGACCACAATTAAGGCATTCTTGACTGGTATAGGCGGGATTAACTGCAATAGTTAATCTGCCGTATTTAATGCCAAAATACTCAATCCATTTTCTCAATTGTGACCAACCAGCATCATTGATACTCTTGGCTAGTTTTTGATTACGCACAAGGTTTTTGACTTTTAAATCTTCGTAAGCTATCAAGTCGTTTGACTGAATTAAACGGAGTGCCAATTTTTTAGCAAACTCTTCTCGTTGCCTACTTACTTTTAAGTGTCCCTTGGCGTATTTTTGACTAGCTTTTTTGTAGTTATTAGACTGCTTTTGTCCTCTCTTAAACTTTTTCGACTTTCTTCTATTCAGTTTATTAAGACGCTTCTCGGCTTTTCGATAATACTTAGGAGGCTCTACTGTATTCCCGTTGCTGTCAGCATAAAGATATTTTAACCCCATATCTAATCCTAGGCAATGACCCGTCGATTCTAATTGTGGGGTTATATCTCTAGCATCGAGTTTTAGCATTAACTGGCAATAATATCCATCAGCCCTTTTAACTATTCTCAACCGTTGAATTTGCCATTCTTGAAAATAAAACAAGTCTCGACTACCAATTAGTTTTAACTCCCCAATGTTTTTTCCATCAGTGAAAGTTATTCTCTTGGAATTTCGATTAAGTTTCCAACCTGACTTTTTAAACTCAACAGAATGAGTACGTTTAGAGTACTTAGGATATCCTTTCTTACCAGCGATTTGGTTCTTGCAATTGTTATAGAACCTAAGAATAGCAGTCCAAGTCCGTTCGCAAGCCTGTTGACAAGCTGTAGAGTTAAGGTCTTGAACAAAAGGGTATTCACTTCTTAATTGAGTGACATATTTATATACATCCTTTTGTCCTACACCTTTATTGTCTTCCCAATATCTAAGACATTTATTCCGAACAAACTGTACTGTCCGAATAGCCTCATCAATGGCTTGATATTGAGATGGTTTTCCTCTAAGCTTGTACTCTAAAACAAACATTTTGCGTTATCGACCTACCACGCAAACTACTCTAGCATACTAAAATTAAATTGGCAACTATAGATTAGAGTTATTCTTAGTCGTGCTTCGCTGTTGTATGCTGGTCAGCTTTTCATCTCCGAGGTGAAACCGAGGGTTCCTTCAAGCCGACATTATAGGTAAAAACCCGCAGATGAAATCAGAAAATCTTCTCAGAACCCCCATTGACACCGACATCGTGTCAGAATCTGGATAACCATGATACCATCTTGGTAATTAATCGACAAAATCAGCTTGATTAATTTAATCAAGTGGTGTGGGGAGTGTGAACACAGGAGTCTAAAATTCATGTCCAATCAACCAGCAAACTTTCCGGGTAACAGAAATCAACTCAAACCGATTAAAGTCGGGATTATCGGGGTCGGTAACATGGGACAACACCATAGTCGCATCCTGAGTTTATTAAAAGACGTGGAATTCGTCGGGGTGGCCGATGTCAACGTCGAAAAGGGTCTGGAAACTGCCAGTAAATACCGAGTCCGTTTTTTTGAAAATTATTTAGATCTCTTACCTAGGGTAGATGCGGTTTGTCTCGCTGTCCCCACGCGGTTACACCATCGAGTCGGGATGGACTGTCTGCAAGCGGGAGTACATACCTTGATCGAGAAACCGATCGCCGCTAGTATTAGTGAAGCGGAATCTTTAGTCAACGCAGCAGCCGATCACGATTGTATTCTGCAAGTGGGTCATATCGAGCGTTTTAATCCCGCTTTCCAAGAGTTATCGAAGGTCTTGAAAACCGAGGAGATTTTAGCGATTGAATCCCATCGCATGAGTCCCTATTCCCAACGCGCTAATGATGTGTCGGTGGTGTTAGATTTAATGATCCACGATATAGATTTAATTTTAGAATTAGTCGCCGCTCCCGTGGTGAAATTAACCGCTAGTGGTAGTCGCGCTGCCACTGATTCCGGTTATCTCGATTATGTCACTGCAACCCTTGGTTTTAGTAATGGAGTGGTGGCTAATTTAACCGCTAGTAAGGTGACTCATCGCAAGATTCGCCGTTTAGCGGCCCACTGTAAAAATTCTCTCACGGAAGCGGATTTTCTCAATAATGAAATCCTCATTCACCGGCAAACCACCGCTAACTATAGCACCGATTACGGTCAAGTTCTCTACCGTCAAGATGGTTTAATTGAAAAGGTTTATACCAGCAATATTGAACCTCTACACGCGGAATTAGAACATTTTGTTCATTGTGTGCGCGGTGGGGACCAACCTTCTGTCGGTGGGGAACAAGCTTTAAAAGCTTTACGATTAGCTAGTTTAATCGAACAAATTGCCCTTGATGGTCGCGTTTGGCAACAATCGGACTGGAATTATCAATATCTTAATTCTCCCGTGATTACTGCTTCTTGATTGTTTTTACCCCGATTCTTTAAGTAAGAGAATTGGGGTGAGGAAACAAAATTAGTTATCTGGAAAACTTTCCCAACATTTTTCTGAGGATTTTTTTCCACACCATTGACTTTCACAGGGAACTCCATCACCGTCTCCATCCATTTTGACATTGGGGCAATTTCTCAAGAAAAAAGTCGCTTCTGCACAGGAGGTCATCTGGGAACAGTGAGTTCTACCATCGCACCGAAACTGTGGAGAAGAACTAGGTTTTTTCTGGGGAGTGGGACGATTATTGTTGTTAGCTACGGCTAAATTATTGAGGGTTTGATTGCCAGAAATTGGTGATTTTATTGATATTTGTTCGCTCAGAAAACCCAGAATTAAAATAACAATTACTTTTTTCATAAAATGCTTGCCTGATTCTCTGCTCTTATCATAGTACCAGATAGGAGACAGGATAATAAATCAGAGTTATTCCCTGTTTCCTATTCCCTGTATTTAGAGCTTGCTGAATAAATCTAAAAACCTTTTTGGGTAAGACTTTTAGACCTTTTGTCAATCAAAAAGTACTGGATATGGGAGTGATCGGGGGGAAATTTAGGCACTTTTTCCCTGAAAATTAGGTAATTGGCCACCTCAAAACT